>JBDTLH010000193.1:0-6695 GCA_039934875.1 Acidobacteriaceae bacterium
TCCGTCCATTCCAATGCCGCGCGTTCGCGGTTTGTGAAGAACGGCGCCTCCCGCCACGCGCTCAGCACATAAATGCGTTGCTCTGTCTCGCCCTGCGCGCGCGCATCCTTGGTGTGCATATCAATGCAAAACGCACAGCCGTTCATCTGCGAGGCGCGGATCTTGATCAGCTCCAGCAGTGGCGCCTCAATCCCGCAACCGCGCACGAACGCTTCCGTCTCCAGCATTTTGCGCAGCGCTTCGGGGTTCGCCTTACGGTAATCGATACGTTGATTCATATGCCCAATGTAGCAAAAGCCCCAGGCACTTGCCCGGGGCTCCGCTCGCAAGAGATGTTAGGCTCTCGCGGGCTTTTTGATGCGCTCGTCCACTTCTTTCAAGCGGGCGGCCTTGCCCTTCAACTCGCGCAGGAAATAGAGCTTCGCGCGCCGAACCTTCGAGGAGCGCAGCACTTCGATCTTATCGATCACTTTGCTGCTCACCGGAAAGATGCGCTCCACGCCCTGTCCGAAGCTGACCTTGCGCACGGTGAAGCTCGCCTGGGGGCCCTTCTTGTGCTTGATCACCAGGCCCTCGAATATCTGGACGCGCTCTTTCTCGCCTTCCTTGATCTTCACGTGTACGCGCACCTGATCACCGGACTTGAACGGCGCCAGGTCCGTCCGCTGCAATTGCGAGGTCACCTTCGCCAACATGGGATGAATCGACATAAACTTATTCCTTCTTTGGGTAAACTTTGGGGGCGCAACCGCGCTTGATCGGCTCTCCGGGGCTTATCTCTTGGGTAAGCCAAGCAGACGGTGCGGAAGTCTTATTGTACAGCAACTCGTATAAATCCAGACAGTCCGCGCCACGGCTCCCTAACTCCCCGCCCCCATCGCCTCGCTATAAAGCTGGTGCCAGTGATGCACCCCGCGCTCCTGCTTTACCGAGTAGCGCCCGCGGTCATACGACTGCGACTTTAGATTTTTGTGGACGACCTCACAGATATGTCCATCTTCCAGCTGTATCTCGTCGGAAAATTTCATCGTCTGCTCCGCCGAGTCGATGCGGTCGAGAGGAAAATACCACTCGAAGATCGCGACGCAGGTCTCAGGGCCGCTAGGCAGCACAATATTGAGCGACACGTTATCGGGATAGCAATTCAGCATCCAGTTGGGAAAGATCCAGAAGTACTCCGCCGCCATATCGCCCTCGGCCTGCTTGTAGCGGCGATCCACCTTGGCCTCGTTCTCCGGTCCGCGAATCGGGCTTGCCTGCAAAGAATGCCGCTCATATAGCCTGGTCACATATCCGTTGTAATCGAGTTCGCGATTCAAACTGGGATGCACACTGGGCAGGTGGTATCCCTCGAGAAAGTTATCGATATAGACCTTCCAGTTGCACGCCATGTGATAGTCGCGCCGTCCCGCCAGCCGCATATCGCCGAAGCGATACTTTGCCGCCTGTCGCGGCAGCTCGCGCAGCGATTGCAACAGCGGCTGCGCTTCAGGATCGAGGTTGACGAAGACCTGCCCTTCCCACTCCGCAACCAGAACGGGGCGGAGCGAAAAATCCTCATGATGGAATTCGCACGTGCCTTCCATCTCGGGGGCGTTGATGAGCTTGCCTTCGAGCGAATACGTCCAGCCGTGGTAGAGGCAGCGAAAGAGCTTGCGGGTGCCGCAGCCCTCGGCGGGAGGTCCCGCGCGATGGCGACAGACGTTATAGAAGCCGCGCAGTTGGGCCGCCGTGTCGCGCACCAGCAGCAACGGCTCGCCGCATAGATCGGCGGTGAAATAATCGCCCGGCTTCGCCACCTGATTGCTGCGCCCTACGATCTGCCAGGTGCGCCAGAAGATGTTCCGCTTCTCCCGCGCGAGCTGCGCCGGATCGACATAGTAGCCCGACGGCAGGGTATGGGCATGTTCGATGTCTGCAATCAACCCTCGCTCTGAAATGGTGTTGACGGTTTGCTCCATAGTTGAGTAGTTTCGAGTCCACATGGATTATATCCAAGCAGCAGCGGTTGAAGCCGCCGCGAGCCCGCCCGCGCAGCACGAAAAGCCTACGCTGGTGCGAGGCATGTCGCTCACCGATGCGGTGCTGCTGCTGGTAGGGGGGACGATCGGCTCTGGCCTTTTTCTCACCTCCGCGGATGTCGCCTCTTCGGTGCGCACTCCGCTGCTATTCATGCTGGCCTGGATCGCCGGCATGGTGGTCGCTGCGCTCGCTTCGCTCTCTATGGCGGAACTCGGCGCGATGTATCCCGAAGCCGGCGGCCAATACATCTACCTGCGCGAGGCCTATGGCGAGTTCGTCGCCTTTCTCTATGGCTGGATGATATTTTCCGTCAACGTAACCGGCAGTCTCGCCGCCATTGCCGCCGGCTTCGCTGCCTACACCGGAGCGGTCGTCCCCGCCCTCTATGCTTCGCGCCCGATCTTCTCAGTGCTGGGGTGGACGCTCAACGTCGGTCATCTCACCGCGATAGGCGCACTGGTTTTTTTGACCTGGGTCAACGTTATCGGCCTGCGCCGCGCCGTCATCCTGCAAAATGTCGCGACCTGGGCGAAGTTCGCCGCCATCGGCGCGTTCCTGCTGCTCGGATTCAGCCTCGGCCGCGGGCACTGGTCTAACTTCACCCGCTCCCTGACAACGACCGGGCATTACAGCATGGGTGAGCTGATGAGCGGCTTTGGTGTCGCCATGATCGCCGTCTTCTGGGTCTATGACGGATGGGTGTATATCACCTGGGTCGCCGGGGAGATTAAGCAGCCGCAGCGCAACATCCCGCGTGCGCTCATCATCGCCGTCGCCATCATTGGGGCGGTCGTGGTTTCTCTCAACGTTCTGTATCTCTATGCCATGCCGCTGGAGACCATGGCAAATCAGCCCACTGTGGCGGAATCCGCCGCGCGCATGATGTTCTTCCCCGCCGCCGGGCGCTGGCTGGGCGCGCTGGTTGCCGTCTCCTGCTTCGGAGCCGCCGCCGCCTGCGTAATGAGCGGCGCACGGGTTTACTATGCCATGGCGAAGGACGGGGTTTTTTTTCAGAAGCTCGCGGAGGTAAGCCCGCGCTGGCGTACCCCCGCCTTCAGCCTGATCGTGCAGTGCGTCTGGGCGTCGGTGCTGGTGCTCTCCGGACGCTATGACCAGCTCTTCACCTACGTCATCTTCATCAGCGTGATCGCGTATGCCCTCTCCGCTTCGGCGCTCTTCGTGTTGCGCCGCAAGCACCCCGAAATGCCGCGCAGCTTCAAGTGCCCAGGATATCCCTGGGTCCCGCTCGCGTATTGCGTCATCTCGGGAGCGTGGGCGTTAAATACCATCTGGAGAAAGCCGCAGGAGTCGCTTGCGGGAATCGGAATCATGCTGCTGGGAACTCCGGCCTATCTTTATTGGCGCAGGCAGAAGCGGCAAACATAGCGGCTTGCGAGATGCCCAGAGCGCAGGCATGGGAACGATCTTTCGAAACGCTGAGCTATACTGACCGGGCCAGCAGGCACGCAGATGAACACTATCGCAACCAATCGCGGCGGAATGACGATACTGGGGTTGCTGCTCGCGTTGGGCCTAATCGCCGGCGGGTGGATACTCGGCGCGCAGATCAAGGCCACCCGTCTCGGCGACCGCTACGTGACCGTCAAGGGACTGGTGGAACGCAAAGTGAAGTCCGATCTCGCCGTATGGCCTCTCACCTATAAAGAGGCGGGAGACAATTTATCCGTGCTCTACGCCAAGACCGAGGCGGACAAGAAAACTATCCTGCAGTTTCTTTCGGACCAAGGCATTCAGAGCTCTGAAATCGAGCTCGGCGTCGTTCGCGTGGTGGATACGCAGGCACAGGAGTACGGAGGCGTCCGCGCGCCTCACCGCTATATCGTCGAACAGCAAATCACGGTGCGGACGCCACGGGTAGATACTGTGGCAGCCGCCGCGCAGAAGACCATTCAACTGTTGCAGAAGGGAATAGTTTTGGGTGGCAATCCGGGCCAGGGTTTGGCATACAAATTCACCGCACTCAACTCCATCAAGCCGGACATGATCACCGAAGCCACTCGCAATGCCCGTGCCGCCGCCGATCGCTTCGCCTCCGATTCCGGGAGCCAGGTCGGCGCCATTCGCCAGGCGAACCAGGGAGTGTTCTCGATACTTCCCGCCGACGAGGTGAGCGGCGTCGCCGAGGGCGGATACTCGAACCCGGACAGCAGCATGATGAAGACCGTGCGGGTCGTGACCTCGGTGGATTACTATTTGGAAAAATAGCGCGGATGATTAGAGGACTTTGGTTGGCGAGGACGCCGCCCCTCCCCAGCACGCCGCTGATCACTGACCGGTAATCACCAGCGCCAGGGTGAAGCCGTCGTATCCTTTGCTGCCCACGGTCTGAATGGTGGTCGCGCTCACGCGAGGTTCCATCGCCAGCAGTTCGTTGAAGCGGCGCACCCCTTGTACATCGGGATCGCCGCTCTCAGCTTCAATCACCGCGCCTTTGCGCACCACATTATCCACGATAATTACGCTGCCGGAATGCGAGAGCTGGAGCGACCAGCGAAAGTATTCCGGGATGTTCGCTTTGTCGGCATCGATGAAGATCAGGTCAAAGGGAGCGCGGTCCTCGGCGGCGATTTGCGGCAGTGTGTCCAATGCCTTTCCCAAACGCAGATCAACGATATCGGAGAGACCGGCGCGGGCGATGTTAGCGCGGGCGACTTCGGCGTGTTTGGGATCGGCCTCCAGGGTGATTAAACGGCCCTGGGCGGGTAGCGCGCGGGCAAGCCAGATGGTGCTGTAGCCCCCGAGTGTTCCGATTTCCAGAATGTTGCGCGCGCCCTGAATGCGCACAAGTAGGTGCAGCAACTTGCCCTGATTGGGTGCGACCTGAATGGAAGGCAGCCCAGCAGCGGCGCTCGCCTGTAGCGCTCCGTCGAGCGCCGGATCGGAGGGAATTAAGGAATCTGTAATGTAGCTGTCAACCGCGGTCCATTGCTCTTGATTCATAGACATATAGATTACGATGGCGGCCCTGGTGACACGCCATCATAGTTATTCAAGGTTGAAGGGAGGTAGCGGATCTTTCCGCAGCTTTCTTCGCTTCGGGTTTTCCCGCGTCGAGGTGGTTCCAGTTGAGGATCGCATTGAATCCCAGAAAGTAGGTGCCTTGCGTCTGCCAGCGCCAGAAGGGACGCAGTGCGAACATCACCACATGTCCCCCGCCGAGCGGAACATCGACGACCAACGGGTGGCCGGCGAGATATTGCGGGCCGGCGAGGCCCCCGGAGAGAAGAATTTCTTCCGGCTTCCTGGGGAATTCCATCACCACACGGGGTTTGGCATTCTCGTCAAAGATCACGCCATACTGCCGCAGCATACGCTGCATCGCTTCGGCTTCGCTGAGTTGCGAGGGCTGCTTGGTTTGTGGCAAAGGGTTCTCATCGGGATCATAAGGCGAGAGCTTTTCCGGTACCGCGTTGGGAGTAATGTCCTGGCCCACTCCGGGAATGGCGGGTGGCCTGCCAAAGCCGCCGAAGCCGGGCGTGGCGTTCACGTGCAGCACCGGCTCCTGACTGAAGTAAATAGGCAGTTGATTGCCGTCATATCCATAAGTAATGGGACTCTTTTTGTCGGTGATGATGCCGCGCAGGATCGATCCCTTCACGTAAAGCTGGGTCGGATGCTCGACCGTAATCGAAGTCGTGATCCCATAATCCGGCAGGATCATGGAGGTTGAGCCTTCGGTGATGAGTGTTCCACCTTGCTGCACGAACTTGGTCAACTCGGTAAGGCCTTCGATGCCCATGCCGCCGCGAATATCATCGCTCGAATCGTTGGCTCCAAGGTTAGGCGTGAGGTCTGATTTCTTGTAAGGGATGGGGTCAGTCCCGACCTTGGGAATGCCATTCACCTGCGAGACCGAACTGCCGCCGACGCTGGGGAAGAGTATCACGTCGTACTTGCTGCGCAGATTTCCTTCGCGCAACTTCTGGTCTGCGAAGTAGGTATAGGGGATGCCGTAGTGGTCGAGCGCCGCGCGCACCCATCCTTCATCCTGGGTGCGCTGCCAGGTGTGTACGTATCCGATGCGGGGGACCGTAAGCTCGTGCGTCTTGACCGCGGGCGCGGAGCCGGTCGCCCAGGCAGAGAGCCCCAGTTCTTTGATCGAAGGCGCAAGCTTGCTGGTGTCTGCATCGGGGATGATGAAGGCGCCGGCGCGGAAATGATGTCCGTCGAGATCGAAGTCGTCTTCAGCGGCCAACATTTTGGTGTCTGCATTTTTGAAGCGGAAGGTGACCAGCGTGTTGTCGCTGGTGTGGTCCACGATCAACGTGTTGCCGGAGCCGGTAATAGCGCCGGGGATGCGCGTGTCCTCGGTGATCATCATCGCGGGCAAATTGAAAATAGCTTTATCCGCGATGGTTTCAACCTTCACGTCGCGCATCAGCGGCATCGTCCATCCGGTGTCGTCATAAGGCAGCGGGTTGGCCGAGGGATAATTCTGCAGTGCGAAATACATGTCCACCAGCGTGCGATACGGCTGGTCGGCGCGGATTACGTAGTCTCCGGGGGCGACACTCACCTTGCCGAACGTGCCCGCGCTGCTGGCGCGCTCGACCTCGACTCCTTGATGGCGCAGGTCGTTGACCATGTCCGCGGCCTCCACCTTGCGGCGCTGTTGCGCCGGGATGACCCATCCGTTTATGGGGCCATTTTTG
>JBDTLH010000194.1:0-43176 GCA_039934875.1 Acidobacteriaceae bacterium
GTTCGCGAATTCGGAGATGGCGGCGCAGGGCACACTCTAGTATCCCGCATTGGGAGCCGATGGAACGGGAACAAAGATACCGCAACTCGCTTCGCTGGCTTAGGAAGCGCCAAACGAGCGACGAGTATGCCAGTGCTGTGAGCAGCACTCGAAGTGGGAGAGCCATCTAAACATGCAGAAAATTACCAGCAGATATTGAGATGAAAGGCGAGTATGCAGTGCAAGGCGTGCGGGGCGGAGAATCCCCAACAGAACCGATTTTGCGGGATGTGCGGCGCGACGCTGGAGCGGCGGGCGAAGTTGCAGGCGAATGGCTACTTCAGCGATCGCTCAGGGAGCGAGCCGGTGCTGAAGCAGGAGTTTTCCGCTCCGGATGCGAGTGCCGCGGGAGTTGCGCCGATAGCGATGACGCAGGCGGAGACTCGCAACATTGAAAGCCGGGCGCCGGAAGCGGAGGCCAGAGTCGAGCCTGCACCAATCGCGCCGGTGGCTCCGGTGGAGGTAGCTTCCCAGCCGGTTGCCACGCGGCTTCCGTCGCCCGCTTCCGTTCCCGTTCCCGTTCCAGTTCCCGTTCCAGTTCAGGTGATAGAAGAATCGTCAGGGAGCGCGCCAGTAACGGAGCTTCGGGAGATTCCCGAGATCCGAGAGACGCCGAAGGTGCAAGAGACTCCCGCCCCCAAGGAGCGGGTGGTAGCGGCACGGGAGACTGCGCCGGTGTTTACAGCGGGATCGTCGCTGCTGGGATTGGGCGGAGAGGTCGCCCCGCTGCAAATGTCGATCCCTGGAGCGGCCGAGGGGGAGGGAAGTTATTTGTTGGTGGAGGAGCCGCGAAGGACAGTGTCGTGGCGGGCTTGGGCGCTGCTGCTCATCCTGCTTGCGTTGGCGGGGCTGGGATGGAGCCAATGGTATGCCAGCCATTATCACCGCCGTCCGGACTTGATGAAGATATTTGAGAAGTCAGGGGAAGAGAACGCTCAAAAAGCCGCGCCAGCTTCGACCTCCGCTGAGCAGCCGGAGGCCAAGCCCGCGGAGAATAATGGGACGACGGCCAGCAGTCCGGCGCCACAGGCAACGAGCGGAGAGCCGCCGAGTGCTGCGCCGGAGAGCCAAAAACCAGCAACGGCCGCGCCCAGCGCGACTTCACCGGCGGTGACCGGCGGTGCGGCGGCGGCGGCTCCGAATGCGAATGCGGGGGGCCAGAGTGCGGCGACGCCGGCGCCAGTTCCAGTCTCGCCGTCATCGGCCCCGGCCAAGCGCAGTGAAACCGCGGCATCGGGCGAAACCGAGCATGCGCCTGCCGCCGATTCTAAGGCGGTGAAGCCCAGCGAAAAGCAGACGCCGAAAAAAGTGGCTGAGGCGGAGCCCGCGCCGAAGTACGATCAGGACCCGATGCTGTTGCGGGCGCAACAGTATATTCACGGGCGTCCGCAAAACTGCGAAATGGGAATGAATTATTTGAAGTCGGCGGCGGAGAGCAATCCCGCGGCGCAGATCCAGATGGCTGCACTGTATGAGAGCGGAGTGTGCGTGCACCTGGACCGGGCGCAGGCGTATCACTGGTTCAGCCGCGCGCAACAGCTTGATCCGCATAACATGTGGCTGGAAAAAAGCCGCAGCCAGTTGTGGGCGAACATGACCCCGGCGGAGCGGGCGAGAGCGCAGTAGAACAGAGCGCAGCGGTCAGAAGTCACGGGTCAGGACAACTAGCCGACGACTGCGGCGTTCGCGCTCAGCCTGGGCTGTGGGTAGAGCGTCGTCAGAAACGCCATTCCATAGATCGCCCCAATCACTCCCGCCGCCAGGGTAAGGCTGATGCGATGCGCAATCGCTCCCACTCCCAGCGCGAGCGCGATCTGCATCAGCGTCCCCAGAAAATAAAAGATGTTCTGCACCCTGCCCATCAGGTGCTTGGGCACCTGCTCCATAAACTCGCTGCTGATGGCAATGCCGGCGATGCCGCGTCCCAGTCCGGCGAAAAACCACACCAGCACGGCGAGCCCCAGCCAGCGAGAAAAAGGGGCGACTGCCATCGAAATCGCGAGCATTGCCATGGCTCCGCTGGTCACGCGCTGCGGGCCCGCTCGCCCAATCACTCGGATGGCAACCAGCGCGCTGGCGAACGCTCCGATGCCCCAGCCCATGTTCAGCCATCCGAACCCCACCGCTCCCGCGTGCAGGATGCGCTCGCTGATGGGCGCGGTAATCACGTTCTGCGAGATCATCGCGCTAAGAAACAACGACCAGCACAGTCCGATGGCAATGAACGCCGGATATCGCTTGAGGTAAGCAAACCCCTCGCGCAGCTCATCCAAGAAGCGCGCAACGGTCGACATGCGCAAGGGATCTCCCTGCTCCGCCTGGTTCAAAATCGCCGCCGCCGGCATTAACACGACTTGCCGGCCACGCCGCACCAGCAGAAAACAACTGAAGCTGAAGACATAACTGCACGCATCGATCACCAGCACTCCACCCAGGCCGATGTGGTCGTATATAAATCCCACCAACGCCCCGGAAATCAGAAATCCCCCCTGGATTCCCGCCATCAGCAGCGTGTTCGACTGCACAAACTTCTCCGCCGGCGTCAACTCCTGGATCAGTGCATTGATGGTCGGCCAGAACATCCAGAAGCCCAGCGCCACGCTCACATACATCGCATAGACTTGCCAGACATGCACCCGGTGGGTCAGCGCCAGCCCGGCCACCACCGCAATAATCACCAGCCGCGACGCATCCAGTATCATCACCACATGCCGCCGGTCATTGCGGTCGATCAGCACTCCGCTGAAGGGCAGCATGAGCAGCGCGGGAATACTTTGCAGCATCATCAGCAGCCCCAGTGACGCCTCCGAGTGCGTCGCCTGCAGGATGTACCAGATCACCGCCGCCGAATTCATCCCGCTCCCCGCCATCGAGACCAGGTTGGCGAGAAAGATCAGCTTCAGTCCGCGGGGTGTGGAAGCAAACAGCGCCATGGCTCTATTTCAACACGAGTCTCTGGATTAAGGGCAGTGTGCCCGCGGTCGCGCGACCTCTGGTTCGGACCACGCCCGGCGGAAAGCGCTTCAATTTCCGCCGGCGGCTTCGGCTTTAATTCTGGCCTGTGGCGCAATGTGGGTCTTGCTCCACAAGCTCTTCCATAGCGGGCGGGGAGAAAACAAATATTGGTAGAAGCCGACCACTACCGCGAGGTTGAGCATGCAAAACGCGTGCGCCACACCCGCCAGCTTGCGAGCTGGCGCAAAATTCAGTCTTCCGCCTAAGAGCGCAGCCGCATAGAAGGCGAGTTGCAGAAGCGTGATCGCCTGAAAAAATGTGGAACGCGCGACCACCGCCATCCATGCGGAAGAGAGCAGCGCGATTACGAGTAGCAGCGGAACTAGCAGGCGAAGCAGCTTGTGGCTTACAAACTGGAACCACAGCCGATTGGAGGGGCCGAGCAGCCACGGTGCGAGTTCCACGAGTTGGAAGTTGCCGGCTAGGGTGCGCACCTTGCGACGGAACTCGTCCGCTGAAGCATTCGGCCAGTTGTCATAGACCTTCGCCTCGGGATCGAGCACCGAGCGGTAGCCCTGGCGCACGATGCTGAGGGGCTGGTACATATCATCGAGGATAGTGCCCGCCGGCAAGGCGGTAATCAGGCTGCGGCGAGCCGCATAAAATCCACCGTAAACGCCGAGCGGAGAGTCGAAGCGGGCCTCGCAATCGCGGATCCACTGCTCGTATTTCCAATACAAGCCGCCGACCGCTTCCGCGCCGGCGTCCCGGTTGCCCGTAGAGACGATCAGTTCTCCGGCTACGCAACCGACCCCCGGGTCGGCGAAATTGCGCATCAGTCTGGTTACCGACTGGTCGCCCAGCCAGGGGCGGAGATCAACGAAGAGAACGATATCGCCGGTAGCCATCTCCAGTCCGCGATTGAGCGCCACGGCTTTCCCGCTCTGCTCCTCAAGCACAATGCATTTGCATTTGGGGTGGCTCTGGGCGCGGAGAATGGCGTTGGTTTCGTCGCTGGACCCGTCGGAGACGGAGATGATTTCGACCAGGTTTGGATACTCGAGCGCCAGCAGGTGTTCGAGCTTCTTCTTGAGCAGCGGCGCGCCATTGAAGACCGCCATGACGATGCTGACGCCGGGAAGGCATTCTGCTTGTCGCCAGTGGCGGGGCCGAAGATAGGCGCCCAGCCAGATAGCAAGAGGATAGCCCGCGTAGGTATAAAGCACCAGCGCAACCGCACCCCAGAAAGCTGCAATCACTGCGAGCCCTTGCGCAACAGGATGGTCTTGACCGTCTCAAAGATGATAAGCAGGTCGAGCGGGATCGACATGTGCTTGATGTAGTAGAGATCGTATTCAAGCTTCTGTTTAGTCTCTTCGAGGGTCGCCCCGTAGCCATAACGCACCTGCGCCCAGCCGGTGAGTCCGGGGCGGATGATGTGGCGAAGATTGTAGTACGGGATCTGCTCAGTGAGCCATTGGACGAACTCGGGGCGTTCCGGACGGGGGCCGACGAATCCCATGTCGCCGATGAGCACGTTCCAGAGCTGGGGGATTTCATCGAGCCGGGTCTTGCGCATGAAGATGCCGACCGGAGTCACTCGGGGGTCCGTTTTAGTGGCCCAGACCGCGCCGGTCTTAGCTTCAGCGTCCTGGCGCATGGTGCGAAACTTGAGCACGGTGAAGGGTTCGCCGCGCACGCCCACGCGCTCCTGGCGAAAGAAGATGGGGCCAGGGGAGGACCAGCGCACCGCCAGGGCGAGCAGGGGAATAATGGGCAGCACCAATATCAATCCCGTGGTCGCAACCAGGATGGAAACCATGCGCCGGGCCAGCAACAGCGAAGTGCGAATGCGAAAGCCTTCGGAGAAGATGAGTGCGCTGGGATAGAGGCCGTCCAACTGGATCTTGCCGGAGATGCGCTCCAGCAGGGTGCTGGCGTCTTCCACCTTTATCCCGGCCAGGCGAAGGTCGAGCAGTTCGCGCACCGGCATGCGTCCGCGGCGGTCTTGCATGGCGATAATGACCCGATCGATCTTGGGGACGGCCGTGCGCAGGTCCAGCAGTTCGGCGGCCAGCTCTTCGCGCACCGACTGTTCAGTCTCGACGCGCCCCTGCCAGCCGACCACGTACATGCCAAGATCGCCGCGCTGGTTGATCGCGTCCACCATTCTTTGCGCGCGCTCGCCCTGCCCCAGCACGTAAACGTGCTCGCGGAAAATCGCTTGTCCCAGCACCCATTCATACGCGCTGCGCCAGGCCAGGACCGCGACCGTAAGAATAATAAGTCCGACAAATAATACATTTTGCCCGATGTTGAAGTCGGGATAGGCGTAAACGACCGCGGAGAGCAGCATCGAGAGCACGCCGATGACGATCATCAGGCGGAAGTAGATCTCGAAGCGCGAGGACATGCGCTGCGGAGCGTAGAGGTCGAAATAATACGAGCAGAGAATGGTGAGCGCCGTGACGGCAAGGATCTTCAGCGCGCCGCCCTCATAATTCAGCGCGAGATAAGCGTCGGGAAATCCCAGGAGAATGAAGGCAGCGAGAAAAAAAGACCCGCTCACGATCATCGCCTCGCAAAACAACAGGACTATCGTGCGAGTCGGGTAATAGACATTGAACAGCCGAACCATCTATTCCGCTCCGGCTGCTTGTGCCTTTGCGCTCGAAGATGCCGTTAGCGAGTACCCATACTTTTTGTTGTAGTAGCCATAACCGGAGCTAGACTTCATATTCGGCACCGCATTCAATACAAAACCTATCACTCGGGTGTTCTTGAATTCCTTCTGCGCCTTCTGGGCGATATCGAACGGCGTCTGGGCGGCGCGCGCCACCAGCAATACTCCATCACAAGCACGGGCCAGATTGACCGCATCCGATACCGGCACCACCGGCGAGGAGTCGGTCACGATCCAGTCAAATTCGTTGCTCAGCGAGCGGACCAACTCTTCGATGTAATAGTTGCCCGCAAGTTCCGCGGCATTTTCCACCGGAGTGCCGGCCGGGATGAACGACAGATTAGAGATGTTGCCGCGTTGTACAATCTGCGCCGCCGTTGTCTTGCCTGCGAGGTAATCCGAGAGGCCGGGCGAAGACGGGGCCCCCAGGACAGTATGTAAGCTCGGCTTGCGCAGATCTCCGTCGATCAGCAGCACGCGGCAGTCCTGGTGGCGCGCCAGGCTGATCGCCAGGTTAGACGCGATGAACGACTTACCCTCTCCGGGAAGTCCGCTGGTCACCAGCAGCGACTTGATCGGTTGCGAATCACGGAACTGATACAGCCGGGAGCGGAGGCGGCGGAACTCCTCCGCGCCCGCATCGAAGCCGACCAGGGCCGGCAGCTTCTTCAGGTTCGGGTTCCAGTTGATGGCCGAGACAGCGCCCGTTATCATCGAGCGGCGCACTTCCGCAAGTGCGTCGATAGCCGGCGCTGGTGCGGAGGGTGTGGCCACAGTCGCGGGAGAGGACGTTGCTTCGCCAAGGTTCTGCTTTTCTTCCTCGGCCTTTCTTAGGGCGTCATAGATACGGCTCATGCTGTTTGTTCCTTAGTTTTAGCTGCGATCAGTTGAGGTTCGGGTAAATCGTCCCTGTGCGCCGCGCGCCGGGCGACATCTTTCATGAGCACGATGGGGGCGCTATCCAGTTCGAAATCGTTGGCGACGCTTTCCACAATGTGGGCGGGGACCGGCTTGATCTGCTCCGCGTATGCTCCCATCATCGAATGCTCGGCCAGCAGGTTAATAAGGCGGGGGATGCCTCGCGAAAATTTGAAGATCGCCTGGACCGCTTCGGGGTGAAATAACGGTCCTACGGCCCCAGCGACGCGCAGACGCTCCTGCATGTAGGAGAAAGTCTCAGCGCTGGTCAGAGGGCGGGTGCGGGACCATAGATTAATGCGTTGGCGAAGCTGCCTCACCCCGACTTCCCGCAGCTTCTCTTCGAGCTCGGGCTGGCCAGAGAGCACGATCTGCACCAGTTTTTCAGTTGCGGTTTCGAGGTTGGTGAGCAAGCGGATCTCTTCCAGCAACTCGGAGGTCAGGTTCTGCGCCTCATCAATCACAATCACCGCCGTCTGCCCCGCGCGATAGCGCCCCAGCAGCCAATGATTGAGCGAGATCAACATCTGAGATTTGGTCCGCACCGGCACCGGAATGCCGAAGTCGGTGAGCACGAACTCGAGAAAATCCAGGGTGTCGAGGCGCGGGTTGAAGATGAAGGCCGTCGAAATCTCCGGCCCATCAAAGGAGCTGAGCGCGGTTTTGAGCAGAGTAGTCTTGCCCGTTCCCACTTCTCCGGTAAGCACGACAAATCCTTTACGGGCGCGGATACCATACTGCAGGCAAGCCAGAGCTTCCCTGACGTGAGGCATCATGTAGAGGAACTTCGGATCGGGATTGACTCCGAACGGGACCTCCTTCAGCCCAAAAAATTTGTCGTAAACGCTCATCCCTGCACGCCTGCGTATTCGTGGTGCTTGCTCTTGCGGAACCAACCAAAGAGCCGGCGCTTCGGCGCCTCCAACGTCGCGGAGATGACCGGGATGGTGCCCAGCGTGGGCAGTTTGGTGAAAGCAAAGATATCGCGTTCATTCCGGACGGAGCGGTCACGGTATTCGAGAAATGCCGCCAGCATGATGCCCATCATGATCCCCAGCACCACGCCCGCGCCCAAAAATATTCTCAGGTCAGGGAAGGTGGGGCTGTCCGGCAGATTGGGAGGATCAATCACGCGGAACTGCTCGCCCTGCTGCTTCTTCTCGAGGTCGCCCGCCATCTCCGAGTGGTTCCTTTTTTCCAGCAGGTCGTTGTAGTTCTGCAACGCGGTGGTATAGCCGCGCGAGAGCTCATTCAACTGCCCCTGCACTCCCGGGCTCGACTGGACCCGCTTCTGATACTCGACGATACGTTGCTTAAGCTGCTCCTGCTGCATTTTCTTGTCATCCAGGGCACGGTTGGCGGCCTGCAACTGGGCCCGCATCTGCGCCATTGCCGGGGCCTCTTTGACCTTTGCGCCCGTACCAGGGGCCGCAGGCGGAGCGGCCTTCGCGTCTGCGATCTTCTTCTTCTGGGTTTCAATGTCCCGCTTGAGCCTGGCGACATCGGGATAATCCGGGGCATATCGGCTCTCCATGTCGGATTCGGCGGCCACCATCTTGTCGAGTTGGGTTTGCAGATCGGCGAGCGATTGGCCCGAGCCATCCGATTTGCCGCTGACGGCGGCATCCTGGGCGGTCTGCGCGAGCATGGTATCGAGGTAGAGCCGGTTCTGCTGCAATTGCGCGATGTTCTGCGTGGTGGCGTCCAACTGCGTGCTGAGGGTTTGCAGAATAGTCAAATTGTTCTGTGAGTTGACCGGCATCTCCCCGAAGTGCGCGCGTTGGAAGGCGGCCAGCTTAGTGTCCTGCTCGTCCAGGGCAGCCTTGGCGTTATCCAACTGGCCGCTCACGAAATCCACCGTGCCTTGCACTGCCGCTTGCTGGCGGCGCAGATTTTCGCTGAGGAACAGGGAGGTGATCTCCCCGCAAACCTGCTGCGCCGTGTTGGCGGTATCCGAGGTGAAGCTGATGGTAAAACCGGGCATGCCGTTCACCCGGGTCACCAGCTCGGACTTGATGGGCTGCACGATGATGGCTTTGCGCATCAGGTCAAGCTTATCGTCCATGGTAATGTGCTGGCTCGCGTAAAGCTGGAAACGGGTAATGATCGGCTCCAGCCGGGTGCGGCTGTAAATCTGCTCTTTAAGCGAGGCGAGGCGGCCGTTCAAATCTTCGGTGGTGACCGGCTTGACGTAATCGTCGGGTACCCTCTTCTGCTCAATCAGCACCAGCGTCGTGGACACAAAACGCGGGGGAACGATCTTCGCCGTGACCCACGCCAGCAGGGGAACGATCAACAGGGGAAGCAGGATGACCCAGCGGCGCCGCCGCAGGATATCAATATAGTCTTCAACGACGAGTTCTCTATGACCAAGCATGTTTAGCTACCTTTTTAGACGAATCCCACGGGGAGTGAAGTTGAAACCCAGTCCAACCGTATGGCTGTTCCCGGCTAGAAGAGTGTCAGAAAATTGGAGGAAGGTGAAATTCGAGTTCTGGCGGCGGAAGCTGTAGTTCACATATCCGCTCACACGCTGGCCGAATTTCCGGTTTAGATTTATTCCCAACTGCTCATTATCAAAGTTCTCATGGCCCAGCAGCGAACTTAAATGAGAGTAAGCCGCTGACGCGCTGGTACTCCAGGTGTGGCCTAGCTGGCGCGATGCGGTAAGGCCGACCAGGTCCTGCAGGGCGCCGAAGATCGCGAACGACCCGGAATTCGCGCTGCGGCTATAGCGCAGCTGCCAGGTGGTGCGGTTTTTCACATAGATGGCCGATGCCCCTCCGCCCAGGGTGTGCCGGGGAGGAGTCCCGGGGCTCGATATCCACTGCGGCCCGAGCGAACCCTGCACGGAAAGCGATGCATTGAATTGGTGCGAAAGCGCAACACTGCCGTAATCAACCTTTATGTTCTCCGGAATATGGTCATAAGAGTAATTCGAGTGATCATAGCTCAACGAGATCGAGGTCCTCGCCGTAAGCCGATAATCGCCCCCTTCACTGAATACCAGTTGCCGGCTGTTGTAGATACCGGTGTCCGGGAACCGGGACAGCCCGTATGAAACCGAACTGGTGAGCGTGGTGCGCGGAGTGAGGCTATAGTTTGCCTGCACAAAGGTTGCATTGCTAAGCCGGGGCTGGTCCTGCAGCAGCACCCCTGATTGTGGCAGCAGCCCCGGATTCAATCCCCCCAGATTTATGCCGCCAATGTTTCCGATTCCGGGGATGCCGCCTCCGAAGCCAAAGGTATCGGGGGTGTAGGTGAAGGTATCGCCCACCATAAATCCTAATTTGTTGAACTGAAACGAGTCGCTCACATCGAAGTTGTGAAAGGTCGGAGTGGGCCGGTTCAACCGCGTGCCCTGGTAATTGTTGTTGTAGAAGATAGCGCCGCCATTGTAACCAAACTGGATGTCGTTGCGCGGCGTCACGGCCGCGTAGTGGAAATCTCCCGAGATCGCCTGTGTGCTTACGAAATTATTGGCGCTGCTAAGCTTGGAGTTTGAATAGAAGTCGAAGACCTGAGAGACCCGGAAGTCGCTGTGCAAAACCCCATCGGCACCGCCTCCGGCGGGTTCGGAGCGCTGTATCCCGCTCAGCGGTTGATACGTCCCACCGCTCTCCGTCTGCGGCACCTGTGCCCAGAGAGCGGCCGTTGCCGCGAGCAGCGCCAGCGTTATTGTCAGACTTCGCTTGGTAATGGTCATGTGCGCCTCTACGGAACCACGATCGTATCGTTGGATTTCAGAGCGATGTTTTGTTTCTCGTCGCCTTTAAGCGCCTTCTTGTAGTTAAAAGGTATCTTTTGCTTGGTTCCATTTTCCGCACGCAGAATATAGATCTTCTTCTGATTGGCGAAGGGACTAAGACCGCCCGCGGTGGCAATCGCTTGCAGAGCAGTCATGCCGGCATTCAAAGGGAGTGGCCCCTGATGCCCAACTTCACCCAGTATGAACACGCGCTGGCTGTTAATCGAGGTCACCACCACCGAAACCTGCGGGTCATTGACGAACTTCTTGAGCCGGGTGGCAATATCAGTTGACAACTGCATGGGAGTGAATCCCGCCGCTTCCACATCGTGCAGCAGCGGCATCGATATCATTCCATCAGGCCGTACCGGCAGCGACCCCGAGAGATCGGGTTCTTTCCATACCGAAACCGAGACCATGTCCTGCGGGCCGATGATGTAGGTTTCGCTGTTCGCGTCCGTGGCGGCGGGCACGACGGGCGCTGCTTCGGGCGCCTTGTCTTTCGGGTCCTTCGCATCCTTAGTGTCTTTGACGGTGTCTTTGGCGTCCGTCGCCTTTCCAGTGTCCTTGCTCTTATTTGCGTCGGCTGGAGCGACGGCATCGTTTTTCAATGGCGGTGCGGGCTGCGGCGGTGCAGGCTGCGCGGCCTTCTCCGGAGACACCGCGGCGGTAGTGGGAGGCGTCCCCGCTGGTTGTTGCGCGCACAGCACACCCGATAGAAGCACCGCGCCAATTGTCAAGTTACAAAATTTCATTCCTGCACTCCGTTGCTTGAACTTGTGTTGCGTTCGATTCCGATGCGCTTCAATTTATACAGAAGCGCCTTATAACTGATCTTAAGTTCCCGCGCGGTTTGCTTTCGGTTCCCACCGGTGGTGCTGAGCACCTCGGAGATAATCTCCCGCTCCGCTTTCATCGAAGCAGTCCGCGCTATCTCCTTCAGCGAAACGCCGGAGTTGCTCCCCGGCCGCGTCCTCGCCATGGAAGCCTGCAAGGCTGCCAACGCTATCTCCTGATCTCCGATCAAGACACAAGCTCTCATCGCGGCTTCCAATTCGGTAAAATTGCCCGGCCAACTGTAGTTAACTAGGAAATCTTTAAATTCTTCATTTAGCGCCGGCTTGTCTTTTTGCAACTCAGCCGCCGCGCTCGATAGAAAGTGCTCCGCCATCGCGATCAGGTCCGGCTTCCGGCGGCGAAGAGGTACGGTGTAAAGCGTAACTCCCGCAATCGCATAAAAGAAATCTTCGCTGATCTTGCCCAGGCGGACGGCCTCAGCCAATGGCTTAACCGAACCGCAGAGAATGATGGGTGAGTCTTCTGAATTATGCCCTATTGCGCCGTTTGCTAATAGTAAATTCTGCATCGGCAGGCCCAATTCAGATACCGATTCCAGATAGACTGTTCCCGCCGATTTCACACTCTGTTCTAGCTCCGCCCAGCTTGTCGTTTCGCAGCAAACCGTTTGCAATGGAAAATGCCGCCGCCCGCTGGCCTCGTGCATCCGCCGCACCACGCTTCTCTTGCCCGTGCCCGGCTCACCCACAATCAGAACCGGACAGCCAGCCTGAGAGATATGCTCCAGCAACTCATGCGTGCGCCGCTGCCCGTGGTCCGGCGAAAACAAGCTGAATGATGGTGCGAGCGCCATGGTCGTGGCTGTCGGGCTTGCGGCTGTCATGTCTGATAGGAACGAGTCTGCAGAAGTATGAGCAACCACAGTTCCAAACTCGCGAAACAAAATAAGATTGCGTTTTGTGCTGATATTTCGCTATTGTATGTCACGGTCGCCGACGCGCAAGTGTAAATACTCCTTGAAAGTTCTTCCGTAACTACCTAGAATCGTCTAAGAAAAGTCCTAAGGGTGAGGGAAATTGTTTTCTCTGGCAAGTGGAAAACATTTTCCTATTGATTAATTTTGCTCTCCTACTAACATGTATGGGTCGCGCCACGATATCTATGTCTGACTCCCAAAACGCCACTGTGCTTGCCGAATTAAAGCTGCCTGCCGAACCCTCCTTGAGCCGGGTGCCTTGGCCGCAGATCACCCTCCTTGCCGTCGTGCTCGCACTTTACGCCCGTGTGCTGATCAAGCTGGTCCACGACTGGTGGACCATCCCCGATTTTTCTCACGGTTTCCTGGTCCCATTGTTTTCCGCGTATCTGCTGTGGAGCAAGCGCGACAAACTGAAGCAACTGCCGATCGCGCCATCATGGAGTGGGCTGGGCCCCATTCTGGCGGCCCTGGCGCTGTTAATTGTGGGATCATTCGGCGCCGAACTCTTTCTGACGCGCATCTCGCTGGTCGTTCTCCTCGCTGGCCTCACGCTTCTTTTTTACGGATGGCGATACCTGCGCGAGTGCGCCTTTGCCATCGGTGTGTTGCTGCTGGCAATTCCCATTCCGGCAATCATCTTCAATCAGATCACGTTTCCCCTGCAGATACTGGCATCCCAGCTTGCCAGCAATCTTTTGCCGCTGATGAATGTGCCGGTGCTGCGCGATGGCAACGTCATTCAGTTGCCCGCCATGCCGCTTGAGGTCGCGGAGGCGTGCAGCGGAATTCGTTCCCTGATGAGCCTGGGAACGCTGGCGATCTTTTACGGATATTTCCTCGAAAAATCGAATCTCCGCCGCGTCATTCTCGCGCTGCTCAGCATCCCCATCGCTGTGTGTGCCAATGCGTTGCGCATCGTGGGTACCGGATTGTGCGTGCAATACTGGGACCCCGACAAGGCATTGGGCTTCTTCCACGAGTTTTCCGGATGGGTGGTCTTTGTCTTCTCCCTGCTGCTCCTATATGGCGTACACCGCCTGATGCAGCTCTTTCATCCTCATGAGGTTACCCCGGCATGAATTTCGCACCGCGATTCTGGGTGGTAGTCATTTTGTTCGTCGCGACCTCCGCGTTGCTCTATGGCCGCGGGGACAAAGACCGGCAGGTTGCGAGCGAACCCCTGTCCGCGGTGCCCAACCAATTGAGCCAATGGACCGGCAAGGACCGCCCGATAGATGACCGGGTGCTTGAGGTGCTCGGATCCGGCGAGTTCCTCTCCCGTCTCTATACCTCCAGCCAGAGTGAGCTGCCGGTTGATTTGTTCATTGGATATTTTCCCAGCCAACGCAGCGGAAGCTCCATCCACTCCCCCAAGAACTGTCTCCCCGGCGCGGGATGGTACTTCGACTCTTCCAAACATGACGTATTGACCGGCGATGACGGCAAGCCTTACAAGGTAGGGGAATACGTGATCAGCAATGGAAGCGCCAAGCAGTACGTAATCTATTGGTATCAGGCGCACGGGCGTAGCGTCGCCAGCGAATACTGGGCGAAGTACTACTTGGTCCACGATGCTATTGCCACCAATCGCACCGACGGAGCGCTGGTGCGCGTGATCACCCCCATCGGCTCCACTGAGAGCGTGGCCCAGGCTCGGGCCCGGGCGACTGGATTCGCAGCCCAGTTGGCTCCTCAGTTGCACCGGTTCATTCCGGATTAAGGTAATTTCGATACGAAGAAGACGTCGCCCTCCGGGGGAAACGGCAATTCACGTGCAGCAATGTAACCGGTTAGCGCAAAATAATTTCTCTTTTAGGTTAGGAACGGCAGGTATTACCCATGAAACTTAAGACTCTCTCCTTGGCACTGGCTCTCCTGACCCTGATGTTCGCAGTGTCTGGTTGCTCCCGCGACCCCAACGTACGTAAGCAGAAGTATCTCGAGAGCGGCAAGCGCTATATGGAGAAGGACAAATACCGTGAGGCCACCATCCAGTTTTCGAATGCCTTGCGGGTGGACCGGAGCTTCGCCGAGGCCCACTTCCAACTCGCCAACGCCTACGCCAAAATGGGCTCTTATCAGAGCGCATATGCGGAGCTGATGCAGACCGTGCAGTTGCAGCCCAACAATGTCAAGGCGAGAATTGAATTGGGCAACCTGCTGCTGGCCTTTGGCCATGCCCCGGATAAGGCGCAAGAGCAGGCCAATGCCGCGGAGCTGGTTGACCCTAATAATGCCGATGTTCATGCCCTGAAATCAGGCATAGCCGGCTACAAGCACGACCGGGTGACCGCCCTGGCGGAGATTCAAAAGGCCATCAACCTCGACCCGAATAAGCCAAATTTCTACATCGCCCAGTCCATGATGAGGGTGCCCGATCCCTCCAATGCCGCTGCCTCTGAGGCAGACCTGAAGAAGGCCGAAGCGCTCGATCCTAAATCCATGGCGGCCCACCTCTTGCTCGCCCGCCGTTATGAAGAGGCCAAGCGTTGGCCGGATGCCGAGACCGAGCTTAAGGCGGCGGTTGCCACTGATCCCAAGAGCCTGCCCGCGCGCGCCGCCCTGGCCAACCTTTACCTGCGACAGGGGGACAACGCAAAAGCCGAAGAGGTGCTGCGCAAGGCCTCCAGCGATTTGTCCGACAGCCCACAGGGCGCTGCGCTGCTCGCGAACTACTACTTCGGTATAGGGCAGGTGCAAAAAGCAGTGGACGAACTGGCGTCCCAGGCTGCCAAGTATCCCAAGAACCTGGCCCTGCAAGCGGCCTACGTGCAAGCTCTGATCCAAACCAACCAGAACAGCAAGGCGGAGGACCTGATCTCCAGGCTATTGAAGGACCACCCCAAGGATCCCCAGATACAGGTGTTGAACGGCGTCGTGCTGGTACGCGCCGGAAAGCCCGACGAAGCAATCGATTCGCTGCAAAAGGCGGTCAAGGATACGCCGGACAACTACTTTGCCCACTATTGGCTGGCTCGGGCGGCTGAAGCGAAGGGTGATATGGACCTCGCGCAGACCAACATGGAAGATGCCTCGCGTCTGGCCCCTACCTTCCTGCCCGCCCAGGAAGGGGTGGCGCAGATCGCGATGTCCAAAAATGACGTCTTCATGCTCTCTGATGTCGCGGACAAGACCATCAATAGCGTGCCTAAATCACCCGCGGGATACCTGTGGCGCTCCGAGGTTGAAATGCGCCACGATCAGGTGGCCAAGGCCGAGGCGGACATCAATACCGCTATGAATCTCCGTCCCAATATTCCAATTCCATACATCGCGCTCGGTAGAGTGCGGGTACAACAAAAGCGCAGCGCCGAAGCGGAGAAGCTGTTCAACAAGGCGCTCGAACTGGATCCGACGTCAGTCGAGGCGCTCAAGGACCTGGCAACGCTGGACATGATAGCCAAGCAGCCCGCAAAAGCCATCTCCATGGTCAAAGCGCAGATCGCGAAACAACCTAAGACGGGCGGGTTTTATGTGCTGCTGGCAAGCCTTCAGGCCAATACCCGGGACCTGCCGGGTGCCCAGGCTAGCCTGGAAAAAGCCATGGAAATCAATCCCGAGGACGCGACCGCCATCAACCTTTATACCAATGTGGCAACCAGCGACGGCAAGCCGGAGAAGGCCATGCAGGTGATGGAGCGTTGGGTGCAGGCCCATCCTAAAGACGCCGCCGCCTATGCCACCATGGGAACGCTCTCCGAGCAGATGAAGGATAAAGACAAGGCCCAGGCGTTCTATCAGAAAGCCTTGCAGTTGCAGCCTGACCAGCCGGTCGCCGCGAACAACCTGGCGTTTCTCATGATGGAAACCGGGCAGAGCACGGACCAGGCGCTGGTCCTGGCGCAAACCGCGCGCCGGGCCATGCCCAATTCCCCCAACTCGGCGGACACCCTGGCCTGGGCCTATTTCCATAAAGGCGAATACTCGAGCGCCCGCGATTTGCTCGAAGATGCCGCCAAGAAGACGCCCAATGATCCCATGATTCAGTACCATTTGGGTATGGTCTATGGAAAGCTGTTGGACAAGGACAAGGCATCGGCGCACTTGAAACGTGCATTGACGCTCTCTCCCGCGCCGAACACAGCCGACGACATAAAAAAAGCGTTGAGCAGTATTGGATAGCAACCGAGGTCCGCTAGATAGAATCTCCACTCGCCGCCGGGTGGAGATTCTTACTTTTGAAAGCAGGGCGGATAGCTGATAAATGAAGATCAAAGAGTTTGAACTTCACCGGAGATAAGCCCGTGATAGGACTGCTCATATCCTTAGTTTGTTTTTCATTGGGCGGTATTGCCATTGCGCAAAATACCTGGCCGGTCGCGCCTTCCGTCGCCATTCAGGAGATAAGTGCTGAGGCAGCGAAATCGCTTTTTGTCGACGCGCAGGCCGCCAGCACAGCGAGCAATAATGCCCTGAAGGGCAATTTTCTTGAACGCCTTGCGCAATTTTACCGGCAGGACTGGACGGGCACCAACCCGACGGCACCGTCTTCCGTGAAGCGAGGCTTGCCCGCTCCAATCGATTCGCCGCCTTATCCATTTTCTGATTGGGGTTATGGGGGATCGCCCGATATCGGCGCGCCCGACGGAAATACCTATCCTTTGATGTCCGCGCTTAGGCTGGATAGCAGCCGGACCAAAATCTATGGATGGATAGCTCCCAGCATTAATTTCAGCACCTCAGGATCGAGCAACTTTCCGGTCGTATACGACGTCCGCCCGGACCGGTTGGAGCTGAACCAGGCGGTGGTTTACGTGGAGCGCCTCCCGGAGACGGTGCAAAACACACACTTCGACTATGGCTATCACTTTACCGCACTCTATGGAACGGATTACCGTTTCACGACCGCGAAAGACTACTTCAGCCAGCAACTGCTGAAATTCAATCGTGAATATGGCTTTGATCCGGTACTCGAGTATCTGGACCTGTACTTTCCTGTTAAGGATGGCCTGAACGTTCGGATTGGCCGTTTTCTTTCCGTTCCCGGGATCGAAGCGCAACTCGCGCCCAATAATTACAACATGACGCATTCCCTGCTCTATGCCATCGACCCCTTCACTGACACCGGAATCTTTAGCACCTTGAAGCTCAACAAGAAATGGATTGTTCAGTTGGGAATATCAGCCGGCCACGATGTTGCCCTCTGGTCAGATGATCGGAAACCATCTTTCATTGGGTGCTTGAATTATTCCACCAGGAGCAATAACGATAATCTTTATGGTTGCGCAAACGGTATCAACGATGGCAAGTATGCCTATAACAACCTGCAGGACTATGACATCACCTGGTATCACAAATTTGATAGCAAGTGGCACACCGCAACCGAGGCGTGGTACATGTATGAACGCGATGTGCCGAATATCGCCGGCAATGTGGCGGATCCGGTAAAGCCCGAAACAGGTGCGAACGGCGCCTTCTGCAAGGCTGGGGCGCTGCGTTGCACCGCCCCCGAATACGCTATAGTCAATTACCTGAACCGCGAAGTCAATTCCAAGTTGTTTTTAGGTTTTCGTTCGGATTTTCTGGATGACAAAAAAGGCCAGCGCACCGGCCTCGCGTCCAAGTACACCGAAAATACTTTATACGCGACCAAATACATTGGTACTACGGTGCTGTTCCGCCCCGAACTCCGCTTTGACCACTCCTGGGATTTGCGAGGTTACAACAATGGAAGAAGCCGAAACCAACTCTTTTTTGGCGGCGACGTGATCTACAGGTTTTAGATTCGCGGGCCGGAACTTAGCGGGGGAGCCACATCCGCTAAATGGGAGTTCGCGCTCGCCCCGAAGGTGACTTCCAGCAGCGGAGGGCATCTAATAACGTGAGATGGCGAAACAATCCCCTTCCATTCTGGTTTTAGCCTTGTTGATGGTCCTGTTCGTGCCCCTGTTAGCGCTGGCGCAAAAGGGAGAGGGGCCGATTGATCCGGCTCCGCCCAAAGGCCACACCCCGGACGAGATCATCAAGATCGTTGCCGCAAAAGAGAAGGAGTTCCAGGCCGCCCGCGAGCGCTATGTCTATCGCCAGGATGTGAAGGTAGAGGAGTATGACGGGAGCGCCGTCGCCGGCACCTTCCGCGAGATCTCGGATATCACCTTCGATGATCGTGGCAAGCGGAGCGAAACCGTGGTCTTCGCGCCGCAGAACGGATTGCAAAAAATCCAGATGACCCGCCAGGACATCGACGACATCGAAAACCATTTCCCCTTTGTAGTCACCACCGACACTCTGCCCACCTATGACATCAAATATGTGGGGCATCAGCAGGTGGACGAACTGGGTACCTACGTCTTCGACCTTGATCCGGTGCACATGGAGAAGAACAAACGCTATTTCAAGGGCCGCATCTGGGTGGACGACCAAGACTTGATGATCGTGAAGACATCCGGCGTCGGCGTGCCCAACCCCAAGGAAAATCAGCCAGTGCCCTTCACCACCTGGCGCGAGCAGATCGACGGCAAGTACTGGTTCCCCACCTACACCAGCGGACAGGCTGACATCAAAGCCTATGACCACGGGCAGGTAGTGGATTCCACGCCAGTGCGGGTAATAGTCAAGTACACGGATTACAAGCAGTACCGCTCCACGGTGAAGATCACCTATGGCGACGAGGTGCCGAATACGAACGCGCCCCAGGCTCCGGCAGCCCCCCAGACAACTCCGCCGCCGCCGCCCAATCCCAAGTAGCAAGTGATAGCTTTAATAGGTGGAGAGAATCGAGCACGGAGGGCCGGGCGACGCGATCGAAAATCCGGTGTGGACCTTCGGCGATGTGCTGCTGGTTTCGCTCGGCGGAGTTGCCTTTTTTCTGCTGCTCGGAATTCCCACCATTCTGATGTTTGCTTCGGTGCCATTGCTCGAAGCGGGGCGCTCGCCCAACCTCACGGCGACGATCGCCGGCGTTATTGCGCAGACTCTTACTTATATCGCGGTCCTGGTGCTGATTGGGCGCGTGGTGCGCACCCGCGGCACTTCCTTGCATCAGTATCTTTCGACCCTCGCGGCGCTGCGCTGGAACCCGCCGCGCAACCGTGTGTTGTTTGCCGCCGTGGGCGTATCGCTGGCGGTGCTGTTCGCCATGACCTCGCGCTTTTTGCCCATTCCTCCCGATCTGCCTCTGGACAAGGCATTTTCCACCACCTTTTCCTCCTACATCGTCGCGCTCTTTGGCATCGCAGTGGCGCCTCTCTTTGAAGAGATATACTTTCGCGGCCTCCTCTATCCCGTGCTGGTGCGCGGCTTTCGCAAAGCGGGCGCGACGCTGGCCGTCTCCCTCGCGGTTACGGTCACGGCGGCGCTCTTCGCGCTGGTGCATGCCCGACAACTCGAAGACTCCTGGGCGCCTCTGCTGGTCATCTTCGTCGTCGGCATCGTGCTTACGCTGATTCGCGCGCAGACCAGGTCGGTGGCGGCGAGTTGGATCGTGCACCTCTGCTACAACTCCACCTTGTTCGTGCTGATGTTTGTGCAGACCAGCGGGTTTCGCAAGCTGCAGTAAGGCGGTATGGTGAATCAGCTCTCTTCCAACTGCTTCACCAGTGCATAGAGCGTCTTGTTAACTGGTGTGGGAATGCCATGCCCGCCTCCGCGCCGGACGATGTATCCGTTAAGGGAATCGATTTCCGTGCGCTTGTGCCGGCCGAGGTCTTGCGCGGTAGAGGAGCGGGCCTCTTTCATTTTGCTGCCTAGGGCCAGCGCCGCGGCAATCATCGCTTCTTCTGAGAGTGCGACGCCTTCCGCATGGGCGACGGCGACCGCCTCCCGGACCGCATCCTGCAACACTTCGCGGCTAAGTTCATTTTCGAGAATGGCGCCATACTTCGATTTGCTTAGAGCGGATATCGCGTTGTAGGCGCAGTTCATCATCATCTTCTTCCATAGCTCAACCTCTATTTCAGCGGAGACAACGCACGGGACCAGCGCGGCGGCGAAGAGCGAGCAGACCGCTGCGAGATCGTGTACGCGGGAGCTGCTCTTCCGATCGCCGATCAGCAGGTCGCCGCGGCCGGCATGTTGGACCCGTCCCGGCGCGCTCATCGATGCGGCGACATAGACCACCGCCGGTACGGCTTCCATTTGCGTAGCGGAGCGCATGCGCTCCACATTGTCCACGCCGTTCTGCATGCTGAGCACGACGGCATCGGGCGCGAGAAACGGCGCGAGTTCGCGGGCGGCCTCTTCGGTGTCCAGGGTCTTTACGCAGAAGAGTACGAGACCGGCGTTCCGCGCCGCGCTCATCTCGGTTGAGGCGGATACCGCAACCGGTTCTTTGAACGTCATCGTGTCCATGAACAACCCATCTCGTCGGATGGCATTGACGTGTTCGGGCCTGCCAATCAGAACCACAGGATAGCCGGCGCGCGCCAGCATGCCGCCAAAGTAGCAGCCCACCGCGCCCGCCCCGACGACCACGATTCGATTTGGATTGTTTTCTGCGATCTTGATTTCTCTCACCCAGAGTATCGTCCGGCCGATGTCTCTTGTTTCAACCCTTCATCGCGGCCCTTGGTTCGGATATCTAAAAACATCCGCTGCGTCGGTTTGTTCTGGCTCCCCTCATCAACTGAAATAAATCCATACTTTGGTACGAAGATACTTTGGCCTAATACGCTTCTGTCATTATGCAACGGCAGTTCTGCGACGCTCAAACCAATTCTGCCCGTTCCGCGAGTAGAAGCCGACCACGGAGGAGCAGGTGGGGAGCGCATCCCCATGGCTGTTATGCCTGTTACCGCTGTTCCCGCCGGTGAGCACCAACCGTCTCTCATTGTTTCAGCAGTGTTTCCACCTCGCGCTGCCGATATCGGAAGACGCCCGCAAGGTTTACCCGCGCAATACCATCTGTCCAATCGGAGAGCCGCGGCAGAGGCAACTCATACTCCAGCTCATCACGCACCAGGGTGCCGTCGATGCCGCCGCGCTCCTGTGGTTGCACGCGATGGCAGTGATGCCAATATTTGAAAGGCCCGGCAAGCTGCGTATCGCAAAAATGAGAGAGATAGACGAATTCGCTGATCAGCACCCGCCAGCCGATTCGGAATGGCAGAAACGGCACCGGGCGGAAGGTCACATATAGCTCTGAACCCTCAGCGGCGACCGCGTGCGGCAGGTGCGGCATGTCGTTGTTTCGGTTTTGCTCTCGCGCGGGCGTGGCGAGCTTGGCGCTTTCAATGCGCGTCTTCTGCCAGGCCGGCATGATGCGCGGCAGGTTCTCCGGATTGGCGAAAAAGTTGAACACGCGCTCGGGCGGGTAGGGCAGCCACTGTTGGGTTTCGAAATGATGTCGCATGTCTGCCCTTCTTCATCCGTCCTAAGATGCAGTTCCGGGATCCCGTAATTGGGGGTGCTAGGAGAAGCCTTTCACCACGGAGGCACGGAGGAAGGCAGGGCGGGCCGCTGCCCTGCAAGGATTGTTTTTTGCGCTTATGCGGCGGTGTGGATGGGTTGGTGATGCAGAACCATGAGTTGGGCGGAGATCACGGACAAGAGGGCATAGGCCTCACCTTGCAGGTTTGCAAACTCAACCTCGAAGACCCCGGGGGCGAGTTGCTCGACGATAGTGCCGACTTGCCCGCGGCGCAGTTCGTGCGCGGGGAGGTCAGTTGTGAGCGCGACCACATCGTACAAATTCATCTAGCCTCCTTCCTTCCTGAGAAAACACGTTGTAAGTCTTGGAACACGCTCGCCAGAAAGTACGATCCAAGCAGAACGCACTATGGCGTGATGTCCCTTGTGTTCTATCGCAGAGTTTAGCATATAGCGCTGCCCAAATTGGTCCAGATTGGCGACGCTGACCTCTTCGGTGAGAGCGGTCCTAAGCAGGGCAACCCTGAGCCATTCCGCATCTTCTTGGGTTAGATGAAGCACGGCACGAAATAGCCTCGCTTTGTGACGCCCCTCCGGATGATAAGGATTGAGGCAGTAGTCCCGGAGCTTGTGGATATCAACGATTGCCTCAGGGCCATACGGTAGCTTCATCAGCTATTTTTCCGCGGCGACGATGTCGGAAAAATCAGCAATGCGGCGGATCTGACCGATTAGCATGTTCAAGAACGAGAGTCTATCTTTTCGTACATCCTCATCCTCTGCCATCACAAGAACTTTCTCGAAATATTCATCGACATGAGGTTTCAAGTTGACTATGACCTGGAGCGCCTTCGGGTAATTTCCATTGTCGATATATTTGGAGAGATAGCCATCGCCTTTGTTCATGTTGGTGAATATCTGAGTTTCTTCCGCCGTCGCAAACTCAGGGAAGAATTCGCCGACCTGATAATTTCGTTGCAGTGCTTGTCTCAGAATATTTTGCATCCGCTTGAAGGAGACAGCGATCGCCTCGAAGTCGGAAGAGGAGCGCACTTCGGTGACGGCCTGGGCGCGCAGCACCCCGTCGCTTACATCATCTGAATCGACGGCGAGCACCGCATTCACCACGTCATAGGCGAACCCTAAAACATCCTTCAAATAAAACTCGACGCGCTCGCGGAAGAAGGTGGCGATAGACTTTTCGTACTCGGAGTTGCGGAAGCGAGATTGCGCCTCGGAGCCGTCGTAGGCGTGCAGCGCGGCATTCAGCAAAGCGGAGATGCGGATCGGCAGTGCGTGAGCGTGGATGGCTTTAACCAACCCGTTGGCCTGGCGGCGCAAGGCGAAGGGATCTTTGGAGCCGCTGGGAATCAACCCCAGCGCAAACATGCCCGCGATCGAGTCGGCTTTGTCGGAGATCGAAACCAGCGCGCCCTCTTTGCTGCGCGGCGCATCGGATTCGGCGGAGACAGGTTTGTACTGATCGTAGATCGCGGTCGCGACCGCATCGCTGTGCCCCTGGGACCGGGCATAGAGCCCTCCGATGACGCCCTGCAGCTCGGTGAACTCTTTCACTAGCTCCGTGGTGAGATCGCACTTCGCCAGCGAGGCCGCAGTCTCCGCCGCTCCCGCGTCAACCGGAGAAACTTGCGCGGCCAGCCAATTCACCAGCCCAACCATGCGCGCGGACTTCTCCGCATAGCTGCCCAGCTCCTTCTGAAAGGTGACTGCCGCGAGCATCGAAGAGCGGCCCATAAGCGGGATGCGCTGGTCGGCGTTCCAGAAGAAGCGGGCGTCGTTGAAGCGCGCCCGGAGAACGCGCTCGTTGCCGTGAGTAATCAACGCTGCGGCTCGATCGTCGGCTTGCGTGTTCAACACCGCAAGAAAATGCGGCGCCAGCTTTCCCTGCTCATCTTCCAACGCAAAATATTTCTGGTGGTCGCGCATCGCCGTGACCAAAACCTCTTCCGGCAATTCCAGATATTCACGCTCAAAGCTGCCCATGATTACCGACGGCGCTTCCGTGAGGTTCACCACTGTGTCCAGCAACGCGTCGTGCCGGCGCACCCGCAAACCCTTTGCCATCGCCAGCGCCTCCATCTGTTCGGAAATGATACGGGCGCGCTCCTGCGGATCGGCAACCACGCCTCCCTGCGCCATCGCCTGTTCATAATCGCCAGGCGTATGAATCGCGATCTCTCGCGGGTCGAGGATACGGTGCCCCCGGGTGGTATTGCTCGAAGCTATACCGCCGAATTCAAAGGGAATGATTTCGGCATCCAGCAGGGCCACGATCCAGCGCAGGGGGCGGACGAAGCGCTCCGGCCTTCCCGCCCGCCAATACATGCTCTTCGGCCAATAAATGCCGGCAATCTCTTTAGCCAATGCCTCCGCGAGCACCTCCCGTGCCGGACGCCCTCTCTGCGTTATCGCGGCGCTAAGATACTCACCTTTCGCGGTCGTGATGGTCTTGAGTTCGCTCACCGGCTGCTTGACCCGTTTAGCGAAGGCTTCGGCGGCGGCAGTGGGTGCGCCGTCTTTGAAGGCTATCTTGACCGCCGGGCCATTGACCGTCTCCTGCGCGTCGGGTTGCGCCTCAAGCACATCGCGCACCAGCACGGCGAGACGGCGGGGGGTCGAGAAGGACCGGCTCGATATTGCGGAGCGAAGTGGCGAGAGATGTTCGCGCACCAGCAGGGCGGTGATGCGCGCAGCAAGCTCTTCCCGCGCCCCGTCAATCATCCGGGCGGGGATCTCTTCGGTTCCGATTTCTAGCAAAAAGTCTGGCATGGGATAGTGACTAGTCTTGATTCGTGTGTTTCAAAAAACTCGGGGTGCTGGCTCATTGAAACTGAAAGGTTCCTCGCACTGCTTCTATACCCTCATTGCATTGTCCGTCCAGCAACTATGTAATTTGTACTGCCTGACATCGTTCCGAAACACAGTGCGTTGAAAACTCCAGATATTCGCTGTTTTGATCGTTTTTCTCTCGTATCGTGCGCGAAAAACGCACGTTTTTTTGCGCTTTTTGGCCCTCAAATCTGAGCGGTTTACCCGATATAGCTTTGCGCACATAACTCAGCAGATTGCCTTACCTTGTACCTACTGGCAATGCCGCCCTCTCCCCCGCCATCTGCTGCTGCATATATGCCCGTGCGGTCCCCACTGCGAGCGCCCGGATGCGCGCGATCACCCCCACCCGCTCGGTCACCGAAACCGCCCCGCGGGCGTCGAGCAGGTTGAATAAGTGCGAGCACTTCAGGCAGAGATCATAAGCCGCGAGCAAGGGGAAGCGGCGGATCTCCTCGGCGTTGGCTTCGATCAGTTGCGCCTGCTCATCGGCATCGACGACGCCACGCGTACTCCCCTCGGGTGCTTGCGCGTAAGCGGCGAATTGCGCCAGCAGCCCCTTGCACTCCGCCTCATAGTTGGCGAAGTTCTGCCAGGTCTTTTCTACGTCCGCCAGCTCGAAGTTATAGACGGAGAAGTGCAGTTCGTCCTGATAGCGCACCTCTCCGTAAGTAATCTCGGTGCCATCCGGCTGGCGCACCCATACGATGTCGTAGATAGAATCCACATCCTGAAGAAACGCGGCAATGCGTTCCAGGCCGTAGGTCAGCTCGGCGGAGATGGGATCGAGGTCTTCTCCACCGCACTGCTGAAAGTACGTGAACTGGGTGATCTCCAGCCCATCCAGCATCACCTGCCAGCCCACACCCCAGGCGGTGAGGGTGGGCGCCTCCCAGTTGTCCTCTTCGAACTTGATGTCATGCCGGGAGAGGTCGATGCCGATGGCGGTGAGCGATTCGAGATAGACCTCCTGCACCTTGGCGATCGGAGGCTTGGTGATCACTTGAAACTGGGTGTGCTTGTAGAGGCGGTTAGGGTTGTCGCCGTAGCGTCCGTCAGCGGGGCGGCGCGAGGGCTGCACATACGCCACCGCATACGGCTTGGGTCCGAGGACCCGCAGGAAGGTCTCCGGCGACATCGTGCCCGCGCCGACTTCTACATCATAGGGCTGTTGCAGGATGCATCCCCGCTCCGCCCAGAATTGCTGGAGGCGGAGGATCAGCTCTTGAAAGGTGAGTGGCTGGGGTTGGGGCACGACATTTGAGTTTAGCAAGATTATTGAATCCTTGATTCATTTCGCATCGAGTCATTTGATCATTTGATTCAATGATCTCAATCTCAAACGAATCAATGAAATTCAATTTCTATCTGGGATGGGGTCTTCCCGCGCTGGGTGGTGCGCTCGCGTGACCGCCGCCGCCGAATCCACCGCCACCACCGAATCCACGGCCACCCATCGATGAAGAGGGAGCAGACATTCTGGGCATGGGAGCGGGCATTGCGCGTGGGGCGGGTTCAGACATTCGCGTAGAGGGAGCCGGCATTGGGCGGAGCGCAGGTTCAGAGATACGCGGCGTAGGCGCAGGTTCAGACGTCCTGGGGGAGGTTCGCGGCGTCATTCCCGTCGCGGCGGCAGACGGAGCGGGATACGCTTCCATCCTGCGGCTGGAAACGCTGCCCCGCTCTTCTTCCCGTCTCCGGTTCGCGTTGTTGGCATTGATATTGATATCGGGCGAGAGCGAGCGGTTCCCTTCAACAGGATTGTCAAGAGCTCGCACCGGGCGGCTGCCGATTGCGATGGAGTTGACAGCGTCTCCGCGGAATGACTGGGGATCAAGCTGGCGGCCGTTCTTTAGCGCGGGATTGCGCCAGGGGACGCTCGGTCCTCTGCCGACCGAGACCAGCGTGGCTGCCCCCCCGGCGACAGGGTGTGAGGGCGGCCGGGGAACCAGGCCATTGCCAACCGGGAGCACGCCAGTGCCGTGTCCGCCGCCAGGGGGAATGGCGCCGCCATTGGCGTTGATTACTGGTGAGGCATTTTGCCATCCGTGCCAATGGTTGGGACGATGCCAGCACCAGCCGCGTCCGTTGATAAATATCCAATTGCCGTAGTGATAGGGCAGAAATCCCCACGGATACGCGGAGACCCATTGCCAGCCATAACTAGGGTAAAAAGCCCAGGAGCCGTCGGCGTACGGGCTCCATCCCGCCCCCGCATAGTACGGTTGCCACAGCGTGCCGTAGGAGGAGTTGAAAAAGTCACCATAGTAGCCGAGATCGGGGCCGTAGGAGACAGAGCCAGGAAGGTAATTTGATTCCTGCCGGGCGATGAGGGTGCGAGCGTCGTCGCGATCTTTGTCCCAGGAATCATAGGGGCCGGTCTCAACGGATTTGGCGAGGAAATAACGGCTGGAGTCCGCGCCATCAAGGGAAAGCGTCTCGCCCTTCTTGACTGTGACCTGGCCTTGGGGACCGCCACTGCCATTCATCCGGGCCTCCCCCTTGAAGACGGCAACCGAGAGCTGCTCGCCTTCACTGTGAATGCGAAGGTGCGTTGACTTTTCCAGCGTGACGGTGCCTCCGCCGCTGAAAATTGCGAAGCTGTTGTCGTCCTTGTGCTTCCATTCGACATAGGCGAGGCCATGATCGAGGTTGATGCGGGTGACTTTAACGCCATTGGCGGTGAGGCTAAGGTCTGCGACTGAGATCTGTGTGTCGGGGGTGAGGCGCAGCGTGCTGCCGCCTTCGAATTCGAGCTCCGCCTCGCCATCGTCGCCGGTGCGGATATGCGATTGATAGACAACCGGCATGTTCAGAATGGCTCTTTCAAAGCCGTTGCCGGTGGCGCGGTCCATCTCGACGTCTCCGTTCACGTAGCTGAGGCGAACGATGCGCACGTGGGAGTCAGCCCAGGCGGAGGCGGTCAGAAACATGAGCAGAACTATCCAGACCAGGTGAAGCGCGTGGCGGCAAGTGCGGGGCATAGGATGGCCCTCCTGAAGGACTATCTAAGGAGACTCTGAAACGCCGGTCCCTAAGTCGAATAACCTATTCTCGCGCAAAGCACACGCGAAGAATGGAACACCCAGAGTTTCCCCCAATCATTAGATGATCATTGTAGCCTCGCGGTGCTCCGAATTACAGTCAGGCGTGACTGGCGAGCAAGCCCCGGATGCGCTCTCGAACGGTCTTCAGAATGGTGGGATCCGCGACGAACTCTTCGAGAAGCGGACGAATGCTCTGGACTTCGGTGGCGCGTCCTGCCTTTGCGTTTTCCGCAAAATCTTTTACGTCAACGTCCAGCGAGAGCTTATCGAAACGGCGGTCAAAGCGGGCCTTGCGGGCGAACTCCTGAGTGGTAGCAACGGCTTGGAACCAATCGGCGATCCGGCGAATCGCCTGATTTTCGGAGTAGTTGAAGGTAGCAGAGGTGGTCTTGCCGTCCTGCTCGTAGCTCAAGCGCTTTTCGCCGGTGTCTGCAATCTTATGTTTCTTGTAGGCGAACGCGCCCTCGAAGTAATTGAGCGATTTTGCCGAGGCGAAGACCTCCGCGGCGCGCGCGGCGTCCACGCGAAACTCGGAATGGAAGGCGTCTTGCGAATCCATCGCAGGCTCGTCGAAGGTAGCGTCTCCAGAGGGAGTGAGGGTAAGGTGGTATTCCGCGGGACGTGATGCGGGGAGACGGAAGTCGAAGCGGATGGTCTGGGCTGAAGCGGTGCCGACGGCGAGAAAAAGCAACCACAAAGAACACGAAGGGCGCACGAAGAAGAGGAAGGACGGGAAAGACCAGGCGCGGCGGCGGCGGTTACTTCTCGGCGATGCGGAGATCGCACGCGCTAAAGCTCGAGATAGTGCGCGATCTTCCCTCCACTGAAGTCGGAGATCCAACCAACGCCGAGGAGCCGCGCAAACCCACCGCGAGTTCTGGTTTTTCCCTGGGTCTTTACTTTGTGGCCCTTCGTGGAACCTCTGTGCCCTCAGTGGTTGCTTTTCGCGCGTCGGCATTTAGCGAGCGGCTCCGGCGGATTGGCGCAGCAAGGTTGCTGAGGTGTGCAGATGGCAGATGGCAATGGCGAGCGCATCGCAGGCGTCGAAGGGGGTGGGGGCCGAATCCAGGCGCAGCAGTTTGGTGACCATGAATTGGACCTGCTGTTTGTCTGCGCGGCCGTAGCCAACGACGGAGGACTTGATGGAGAGTGGAGAGTATTCGGCGATGGGGAGTCCGGCCTGAGAGGCTGCGAGCATGGCGACCCCGCGGACTTGTCCTAGCTTCAGAGCGCTCTTTGGGTTCACGGAATAGAAGACCTCCTCGATGGCGACCTGGTCGGGAAGATGGGCGGCGATCTGGGCGGTAAGTTCGTGATGCACTTGTTGCAGGCGCTCCCCGGGGCTAAAGGCTTTGACGAGCTTCACGGCGCCGAAGTGAACGCAGCACAAATCAGACTTGCCGGAGATCTCAACGATGCCGTATCCGGTGTATTCGGTACCGCAGTCTATGCCTAGGACGCGCATGGATTTATTTCACCACAGAGGGGGCGGAGGACACAGCGAAAAGATCAGGGGCAGCGATAACCAGTACTTATAACAGTTGCACACTGAAGCACTTTCGCCACATGAGCAGTTAAGGCCAACGATGTTCTGCATTATATCTATTGCTCAAAGCTATATCGCCCTTCCCGCGACAAAATCAGTCGCCCGTGCGGGAGATCAAAAAAGCGCCTATTTTCTGCCCGTTTTGCGCCCAAAGAGCACGTTTTCGCACCCACTTTGTGTGTTTTTGGAGGGTTCCCGTGCGGCCTTCAGGTTCAGTCTGCTACTTCTTTGTCCTCAGTGGCTTACGGCTTGGCTTGCCTGTGGAATCTCCATCACCGCCGGCTTCTTGAGCAAATCCGTCACACTGGCCGGCAGCTTGTCGGCATTCGCCAGCAGCAGGCTGATTTGCCACATCTGTTTGTCAGACAAGGAGCTAGTGAACCCCGGCATACCGGTCAAGCGGATCCCGTTCGCCACCTTCCAATAGGTCTCCCCCGCCGGGTCGTCCGACACTCCCTTGCCCTTCCATAGTTGCGGAGGCTCAGGGTACATCCCCTTTGCAATGAATGACTTACCCTGCCCAATCAACCCGTGGCACACCGCGCAATGCTGCCGGTAATTGTCCACCGCCGCCATATAATCAGCTTCTACGGGTTGGAACGGAGGCTGTTTAACTCCTTGATTCTTAATGGCTGAATGCAATCCGACCTTCGCCAACCTCTTCTCAAAGGGCATCGGCTGTGACGAAACCGCAGTGGGCACATGCCCGCTGGCGAAATACCAATACACTGCGAAGGGCACCAACAGCACTCCGACAATCAAGCCAAGAATAAACTTTCCCATTCACGCCTTCTTCTACCCAAAGGGCAATTGTATCCACAGACTGGGGAATTCACACAATGGAATGCGTAATCCCATCCGCGCTGAATCGAATTCGGCAACATTCAGTTGAAATTCCCTCGGTAGGCGCGTATCTTACTTCGTTCCAACCAATTAAATGAAATCCCCCCGGTTGGCAGGAGAGATCGGCACCATGGACCAAAAGCCGGCACAGAACATTCAGGACACGTTTCTTAATACCGCCCGCAAAGACCGTGTGAACGTAACCATTTATTTATTGAGCGGGATCAAGCTGACGGGACGGATCCGCTCCTTTGACAAGTATTCGGTCATTCTCGACAGTAATAGCCAGGAACAGCTCATCTTCAAACATGCCATCTCGACCGTGGTCACGGTTCGGGCGGCGGCGCATGCGGCGCATGCCGCCCCAGAAGCTGCGCCGGCAAGCAATGAGCATTGAGGGAAATGAGAGGGCCGCATCGCCAGGAAATCTCGCAGCACCATAGAGCCATTCGGCAGTGGGCGCAACTCCCCCGATGCGCGGGAGCGCGTCTTTCTAGTCGGCGTTGACTTTCGCTCCAGGCGCGGACAGATCAGCAGCACGGCGCAGATTGCGCGCGCCGCCTCTGCGCTGCGCCGCGAACCTGATCATGAGGAGAGGTCTGACCTTATAAACGCGCCTCAGAGTTTCAGCATGGAAGACTCCATGCAGGAGTTCCGCGAGCTTGCCATCAGCGCCAATGCAAGGGTCGTGGGAGAGGTGGTGCAGCACCGCGACAAGCCTGATCCGGCGACCCTGGTGGGAAAGGGCAAACTTGAAGAGGTCCTGCTGGAGGCGGAGCGCGTCCAGGCAGATGCCATCCTCTTCGACCATGACCTCTCGCCCACGCAGTTGCGCAATATCGGGCGCGATGCGATGCTGCGAGTGCTCGATCGCACGCAATTGATTCTCGATATCTTTGCCCGGCACGCGCATAGCCGTGAAGGGCAATTGCAGGTTGAACTGGCACAGCTCGAATACACGTTGCCGCGCCTGGCAGGGCGGGGCAGCCAGATGTCTCAGACCGGCGGCGGCATCGGCACCCGCGGACCGGGGGAGACGCAGCTTGAGACCGACCGCCGCAAGATCGCCGCGCGCATGAAGGTGCTGAAGCAGCGGCTGGAGGACGTGCGCCGCATCCGCGCGCAGCAGCGCCGGCATCGCGAGTCAGTGCCGCTGCCCACAGTCGCGCTGGTTGGATATACCAACGCGGGAAAGTCCACGCTCTTCAACCGGCTGACCGACGCCGGAGCGCTCGAATCCGCGCGCATGTTCGCCACCCTCGATCCGACGCTGCGCAGTCTTGCGCTACCCTCGAAACGGCCCGCGCTGCTGAGCGATACGGTTGGATTTATTCGCAACCTGCCTCATCCGCTGGTGACCAGCTTCCGCGCGACCCTTGAAGAGGTGCAGCGCGCCACTCTCATCCTGCACGTGGCCGACGCCAGCAGCCATTACCGCGAGGAGCAGCAGCAACAGGTGGAGAAGGTGCTCGAAGAGCTGGAGGCGCTGCGCACGCCGCGCCTGCTGGTGGCGAATAAGATCGACTTGCTCTCTCCCGGTGATCGAGAGAAATTATCGAATACGGCGGAGACCATATTCGTCTCCGCTAAAGACGGTCTGGGTATCGAAGCCCTGCTTGCGCGTCTCGATGAGATGTTGGTGGAAGACCCGATGCGCCGGTGTTTATTGCAAATCCCGGCGACGGATGGCAAGGCGGTGGCGCGGCTGGAAGCCAAGGCAAAGATCATCGAGCGCACCTACGGAGACGACGGCAGCGCGCTTATACTGGTGGAAGCGCCCTCATCCCTGCTGCGCGAACTTTCGCAATACATTATGCCGCAGAGACCTCGCTGAATTTCACACGGAACTCTGCTCGGAAAGTTTTGCAATTGCGAGAGAAATGCCGATGCCTGTGAGGCGCGGAGACACCGGAGCCGGTCGCGGGCGAAACCGCTTTGCTATAATCAGACCACTGTGGCAAGCGCGAAAGGCCAGGATGTTGCGTTGTGGTTTGATATGGACGCCGCGGGTTTCTAACGGTATGTCGGGGAGTGGCTCAGCCTGGTAGAGCACCTGGTTCGGGACCAGGGGGTCGGAGGTTCAAATCCTCTCTCCCCGACCAATTTGTTATTGGATGGGCTTAAGCGGGCAATCCTTAGCCGCGCATAGGGAGTTTAAGGCCCGCGAAGACCTCATAAATAGCCGCGAAAACCTCATAGAAATCGAGAAAAGAGATCGAAAAACACTCAAATTTTTGCGTTTGCGGGCGAGACAGACGCACCCTTAGAGGCTTAGTCGCATTCTCAGGTGAATAGCGGGATGCGGATGACTGACTGAGGAGACGACGCCAGGAGACCAGAGGAGGCGGTTTCTTTTCGGCGGGGACACGCCCGACTCTCGGTTGCACAACGCCTGTTCATTTACGGACACCCTGCGGCGAAAGCGGACACATAATTCGATTCCCATACGCCTGCGAGTAAGCCTGCGAGATCGGGCAAGCTGCTTTGTTGCATAGAGTTGCAGTCGCGATTTTTGGGTGGCGCTTTGGCTGTCGGATTGCTCTTCTTTTCACGTTCACCAAACCACACCGTGAAACAGAGGACCAATCATGAGCACCCTGCTGCAGGACCTGCGATTTGCTATTCGCCAGATGCGCCGTTCGCCTGGTTTTTCCTTGACGGCGATTCTGGTGCTGGCGCTCGGTATCGGCGTAAGCAGCCTTGCTTTCAGCCTCTACAACCTCATCGCGTTGAAATCGATTCCGGTGCGCGATCCCGCGACGCTGGTCAGCATTGAGCGGCGGTCTCCGGAAAACATCGCGCCCGGCGTACCCTATGCTTCGATCGCCTATTATCGCGATCACGCGAGATCGCTTTCGGCGGTGATGGCGACGATGGACGCGAGCCCCATGGAACTGGGCCACAACAGGGATGAACAACGGACCACCCCCAGCTTTGTCAGCTCCAACTACTTCACTGAACTGGGCGCGGCGGCGGCGGCGGGACGCCTCTTCATGCCCTCGCGCGAGGACGTCTCGGGCTCGGCTCCGGTCGCAGTTCTGAGCTTCCGTTTGTGGCAGAGAAAATTCAACAGCGATCCCGGCGTGATTGGCAAGACGGTCTATCTCTCCGGCCGGCCAGCCACGGTGATCGGGGTTGCCTCTCAGGGTTTCGCGAATCTAGGTATAGAGGACCCGGATGTGTGGCTGCCGTTGGCGCAGCATGATTATTTTGTCGAGGGCAGCAAGTCCATAAGCGACCCCAAGTTCGACGGGATGATCCTGATGTGGGGGCGCCTCGCCCCCGGCTTTACACCGGCAAGAGCGCAACAAGAGCTGCTTTTGTTAACCAATCAATTACGCAAGCTATACCCGGCGGTGATCTGGGACCATGAACGCATCATGGTCACGCCCGGTGCACGTTTTTTCCCGCTGGAGGATGGGGCGCCTGTGGTCGCTCTGGTCTCGCTCATGGTTCTGCTGATTCTCGCGGTTGCCTGCGCCAATCTCGGCGGGCTGTTGATGGCGCGGGGGGCCGCCCGGCAACAGGAGATCCGGCTGCGGATCGACCTGGGAGCGGGGAAGTCGCGCATCTTTCGCCAACTGCTGACGGAGAGCCTGCTGCTGGGGCTGCTCGGCGCAGTGGCAGCGCTACCGCTCAGCTACATGGTGCTTCGGCTGGCGCTGCTGTATGCCGGAGCTCCAGCGTGGATGAGCGCGTTGCCCGACTGGCGAGTGCTGGTATTTACCGCCGCAATGGGGACCGTGGCAGCGCTCTTCTTCTGCCTATTGCCGATGCTGCAAATGGTTCGCCGGAAGAAAGAAAGAACACTCTGGCAGCAAGTGGTGGTGTGCGCGCAGGTGGGAGCCAGTTGCGTGCTGCTGATCCTCGCTGGGTTGCTGGTGCGGGCGACGCTGCATACGCTTTATGCCGACCCGGGGTTCGGCTATGAGCAGGTGCTGTCCATAGACCCGGGCCTGCATGACCACGGGTTCACGTCCTCCAGCGCGCGAAGCTATCTCGATCAGTTCGAGGACCGGCTGCGGGCAACGCCGGGAGTGGTCTCCGTCTCTGTGGCCTTGAGTCCTCCGCTGCTGACCGCGAACGTGATGATTACCAGTGTTAACGTCGCCGGCCGCAGGATTTTGATCTACCCCAACTGGGTGGGCGCGGAGTTCTTTGAGACCATGGGCATCCCTTTGCTGCGCGGCCGCTTTTTCACGCCCGGAGAGAGCCATGCGGTGATCGTCAGCGAATCGCTGGCCCGCAAGCGCTGGCCGGCGGAAGACCCCATCGGCAAGCAGTGGAAAGGGGGCAAGGACATCGTCGTGGGGGTGGTGGGCAACACCCGGGCGATGGAGCTCAACAATACGGATGCGACCGAGATCTATTACCCAGCCTCAGCCGAACGTCTCCCTGGGATGTCGCTTCTGGTGAGGACAGCCGGCGCTCCTAATGGGCTGACGCCAACCATCAAACTCATTGCCAGCGGGATTGACCCCAGGCTCTTGCCTTCCATTACTCCGCTCAAAGCCGGTTTTCGCAAGAACGTCGCCCAGGTGGAGCAGATCGCGACGATCATCAGCCTGCTGGGCGGCATAGCGATTTTTCTCGCGGTGGTTGGCCTGCTCGGACTTGTGAGCTACGCGGTAGCGCAGCGGACCAAAGAGATCGCGATACGGCTGGCGGTTGGGGCCAGCCGGGCGGAGATTTTTTCCTCTGTGCTGCGCCGGTTCGCGTGGCCAGTCGTGATCGGATTGACCAGCGGAGTAGCCATGACCGCCGGTCTCTCGCAGGTAATTCGTCGCGGACTTTACGGTATCAGTGGTCTGGATCCGATCAGCTATGTGGGCGCGATGGGGTTGCTGGTTGCGGTGCTGCTCACATCCGCTCTGCTACCCATGCGGCGCGCGCTGAGGCTGGACATAGCGAAGATTCTGCATTCCGAGTGAACTGAACAGGGAGAGCGGTCGCTCCGGGTTCGATTCGATACGGCGGCAGTTTGCGATGCGACCGGCCGATGGCGATTTCGCGATACACTGGTGCGCGATGAGCACGCATCGTTTTGGCTTTGGTATAGCGGGCTGGGTGGTTTTTTTGTCTTGGTTGCTGCTGCTCGCGGCCTGCAACCGTTCTCAACCGCTTCATGACAGGGATAGTTACCGGATTTATGTGACCAATGAGAGCTCGGGCGACCTGAGCATTCTTGGTTCATCCAGCAATAATCTGATTGCGACGGTGCCGCTGGGCAAACGTCCACGGGGCATTCATCCCAGCCCGGATGGGAGATTCATTTACGTGGCGTTGACCGGGTCGCCCTATGCTCCCCCGGGGGTGGACGAGAGCAAGCTGCCGCCGGCGGACCGGACCGCGGATGGAATCGGGGTCTTCGACGTGAAGCAAAACAAGATTGTTCGCGTGCTCAAGACGGGCCCCGACCCGGAGCAATTCGACGTGAGCAGCGACGGCAAGCTGCTGTTTGTCGCGAATGAAGATTCCGCGCAGGTCACCATCGTGGATGTCCCCAGCGGCGCGATCAAGCAGACGCTGTCAGTGGGCGAAGAACCGGAGGGGGTGAAGGTTAGCCCTGACGGCAAGTCGGTTTACATTACATCAGAAGGAACAGGGACGGTGGCAGTGCTCGATCCGGTGAGCATGAAGCTGATTACGACCTTCAAGGTAGGGCGACGCCCGCGAGCGATTGCGTTCCTGCCGGATGGGTCGCGCGCCTATGTCACCACAGAGAATGATGGAGCGGTGGCGCTGGTGGATGCGGTGCATCACAAATTGCTGAAGCTTATTCCGCTGGGGACGCCGGGAGTGGTGAAGCCGATGGATGTGCTGATTTCCTCCGATGGCAAGCAGGCATACATCAGTACCGGCCGAGGCCACAAGGTGTTCACCCTTGACACCGCGACCAACCATGTTCTGTCATCGATCGAGGTGGGAGAACGCCCCTGGGGAATTGCCCTCTCCCCTGACGGCAAGATGCTCTACAGCGCCAACGGTCCTTCGAATGACGTATCGGTGATTGATCTAGCCAGGAACAAAGTTTTGAAGAAGATTCGCGTGGGGCGAGGGCCCTGGGGGGTTATCACGCTCTCGCAATAGACTAATATAGTAAAGCTGGCGTGTAAGCTTTTGTAAATCCCGCTGTTTGCAGCGGATACTAGGTTGATCGTAGAGGATAATGAGAACGATCTACCAGGTACTCGATGTAGATTACTTAAGACACGACGGCAGATCGCTTTGTGAGACATCTCTGGCCAGAGCGGACTGCATCTCTAACAACAGCCCAGCAATTCAGCAGGTAACGCTGCGTGCGAGCGTGATGGAGATTGGTCCCTCTGAATTGAAGAAATAAGGAACACCGTTGACTATGCCGAATTCAGGAACTTCCGCCAAGTATCTGGTTATCTGCTTAAGCTTATTGTTTTGCGCGCTGCTGGTTTCGTGCGGTGGCGTCTCGAAGGTAACTCCGCCCCCTCCCTCGGGACCGACGATCAATGCATCGGCGTCGCCGACGTCGGTTACCGCTGGGCAAGCTAGCACGTTGACGTGGACCACGGCCAACGCCTCCGGGGTGACGATTGACAACGGCATCGGCGGCCAGGCGGCGAATGGCAATGTGAGCGTAAAGCCCACGGCGACGACCATTTACAATTTGACGGCGACCTCGGCGAGCGGGGCGACGGCGGCAACGGCGGTGACGGTCACGGTGACGGGACCACCACCCCCAGCGATGCCAACAGTACAGTTTTCAGCCAATCCGAGCACCATAATCCGCGGGAACCCCGCCACGCTCACCTGGGCGACGACGAACGCGACCGGCTTCAGCATCGATAACGGAGTGGGCGGGCAGCCGGTGAATGGCAGCGTTCAAGTTTCACCGGGGGCAACGACGACCTATACGGCGACTGCCACCGGGCCGGGAGGGACGTCGACCGGGCAAGCGAGCGTGACGGTGACGCCGGCGCCGAGCGGGAGCGCGGTGCTGATGCACCACAACGACCTGGCGGGGGACGGGGCGAACCTGAACGAGACCATATTGACGCCGACAAACGTGAATGCGGCGACCTTCGGCAGGAAATACGCTCTGCCGGTGGACGGGCAGATTTATGCGCAGCCGCTTTACGTTCCCGGCGTAATGATGAATGGGACGGCGCACAATACGGTCTTTGTGGCGACACAGAACGACAGCGTTTATGCATTTGATGCGGACAATGGCAGCCAGTTATGGCAGATGAGCCTGGGGACGGCGGTAAGCAATGACGATCCCGAAGGGGTGCAGCCGATACTGGGGATATTGAGCACGCCGGTGATCGACGCAAACAGCAACACCATGTATGTGACGGCGGTGACGACGGGACGAACACTAAAGCTGCACGCGCTGGACATCACTACCGGGGCGGAGAAGTCGGGCGGACCGGTGACGGTAACGGCAAGTGTTGCGGGCACGGGAGACGGCAGCGTGAACGGGATGGTTCCGCTCTCCAAGGGTTGTTACCAGCGGACCGCTTTGACACTGGCGAATGGCCGCGTGTATCTGGGCTTTGGGCACTGCAACCACGGATGGGTACTGGCGTATGATGCGGGCACACTGGCGCAGACCCAGGCCTTCAATACCACGCCGAACGGGAAGGGCGGGTCCATTTGGATGGGAGATGCGGGGCCAGTGGTGGATTCGGATGGAAACCTGTACGTCATCAGCGCGGACGATGTTGACACCACCGCACCGGACTCGAAGGACTTTCCGGATGCATTTCTGAAGCTCACGGCGGATTTGGGGGTGCTGGATTCTTTCATTCCCTCGAATGAACGGTGGCTGGCCGCCAATGATGCGGACCTGGGCAGCGGCGCGCCGATTCTTATGCCCGATAATGGCTCCGCGCATCCGCATGAGGTGATCGGAGGCGGCAAGGATGGACGGGTGTTCGTGGTGGACCGCGACACGGGAAATATGGGCGGATATCATCCTGACCCCAATGGGCAAAACGATAATGTGCAGACGGTGCAGACGGGCACGCAGCAGTTCGACAACATCTGGGGCGCGCCGGCATTTTTCAATGGGCTCATTTATTTCCATACGGAAAACGATGTGCTGAAGGCGTATAGCTGGAACGCGCAGGGGAATGCGGGTATGATATCGAGCCGCGCCGTCGCTAGCGGAGCCACAAATTATAGGCAACACGGCGCCAGCCCTTCGATCTCAGCGAATGGAACGAGCAACGGAATCGTATGGGACGTGGACAATTCCGGCTATCCTGACAACGGTGGTTCGGGCGGGACGCCGGCGGTGCTGCACGCGTACGACGCCAGCGACGTTAGCAAGGAGCTGTACAACAGCAAACAAGCCCCGAATGGCCGGGACACGGCGGGACATGCCTGCAAGTTCAGCGTGCCTACGGTGACGGACGGCAAAGTTTTTGTGCCGACCTGCACGGAGCTCGATATATATGGGCTGCTGCCGTAGGGCAGTGACTGAGCAGAGCAAGACAGGGGCCCTTCGACTCATTTTTGCCTAATAGCCGTTTGCGACTAGCATCTCCAGGGTGATGATGGATTTTCGTTCGCGCGCGGCGAGCAGTTGCTCGGCGTATTTTGCCAGGGGATCGATCTCTATGTTCACGCGGTCTCCTGCTTTTAGTGTCTTGATATTTGTCTGCTCATAAGTATGAGGAATGATGGCGACCTCGCATCCGGACGCGGAGACGGCGGCGACGGTGAGGGAGATGCCGTCGATGGTAATGCTTCCCTTCTGCGCGAGGTAACGACGTAATTCCTGGGGAACGGTGACGGCGACGCGCCAGGTTAGTGAGCTAGCTGCTCCGGACTCGTGCTCGAGTTTAGTGATGACGCCAACTGCGTCCACGTGCCCCTGGACGATGTGGCCGCCGAGGGGCGCGCCGGCGGGGGTAGGGAGTTCGAGGTTGACGACCTCTCCCGGGAAGAAATCACTGAGCGTAGAGCGCGTGAGGGTCTCTTCGAGCAGATCGGCGGAGAAGCTGGAGCGAGTGATGGCGACGGCGGTGAGGCAGACGCCGCTGACGCAGATGGAGCCGCCGAGTTTAAGCTGTGCGGCGAGCGGGGTTTGGATGGTGAGGCGGGCCGCGGCTTGGCGGTCGCGGGTGAGAGACGCGACAGTGCCGGTCTGTTCGATTATTCCGGTGAACATGGGGCGGCTCCCTGAGAACGATAAGGGTCGTGCAGATATCCGGTGATCAGTAAATCCTGTTCGATGCGCTGGGCGCGGAAGCGCTGCAACCGGGTTGGCGTGGATTGAGAGAAGGCGGAGAGCGCGCCGGAGCCGAGCAGGGTGGGAGCGATGTAGAGTGCGAGCTTGTCCACGATGTTGGCGTTGAGCGCGGAGGCGTATATCCGTGCTCCGCCTTCGATCAGAAGAGAGGTGATCTGGCGAGCGGCGAGGGTTGCCAAGAGCACGTTCCAGAAATCATGTTGCGGGAGGGAGATGATTTCGGCGCCGCAGCTGCGGAGTTGCGCGGAGGATCCGGCGGCAGTGACGATCAGCAGATCATCTTTTGCGCCGGTGACAAGGCGAGAAGTGATTGGGGTGCGCAGTTGGCGGTCGAGCACGATATGCAGCAGCGGTCGGCGACGAGGCAGTCCGGTGCGGTCGGTGAGCCAGGGATCGTCGGCGATGACGGTGCCGACGCCGACGAGGATGGCATCGGAAGCGTGGCGAAGACCTTGAGCGTGGGTACGGGAGGCTTCGGAGGTGATCCAGGATGGGGAAGCACAGACAGGAATGTCTGTGCCACCGGAGGCAGATTTTGTGTCTGTGCCACTAGGAGATGAGGGACCACGGACAGGAGTGTCTGTGCCACGGGCGATTTTGGCGTCGAGCGACATTCCGGTTTTCAAGGTGACGAAAGGGATACCGGTGCGGATCCATTTAGCGAAGGACTCATTGAGGAGACGGGCTTCGTCGGCCAAAAGGCCGAGTTCGACGGAGATGCCGGCGGCGCGAAGGCGCAGGAATCCGCGGCCGGAGACGGCGGGGTTGGGATCTTCGATTGCGCATACGACGCGCGAGATGCCCGCCGCGATGACGGCATCGGCGCAGGGACCAGTGCGTCCGGTGTGGGAGCAGGATTCGAGATTGAGATAGAGGGTCGAACCGTGCGCGGCCGGGCCGGCATCTTCGATGGCGAGCACTTCGGCGTGCTTGCGGAGGTCGTATATGTGAATGCCGCGGCCGACCACGCGATCATCTTTGACCAGCACCGCGCCGACAGCGGGATTGGGGGAGACCATGCCGATTCCGGAGTGGGCGAGGGCGAGGGCTTCGCGCATGTATCGATGGTCGGCTGGCGAGAAGGCGTCCACGTCAGGCAAAGAGCGAATCCACGAAGGCCTGTGGATTGAAGGGCAGAAGGTCGGTTATCTTTTCGCCGACGCCGACGTAGCGCACGGGCAGCTTGAGTTCACGGCTGATGGCGACCACGATGCCTCCTTTGGCGGTGCCATCGAGCTTGGTGAGGACGATGCCGGTAACGCCGGCGGATTCGGTGAAGATGCGGGCCTGTTGCAGGCCGTTCTGTCCGGTGGTGGCGTCCATCACGAGCAGGACCTCGTGGGGAGCATCGGGGATAAAGCGCTGCGCGGTGCGTTTCATCTTTTCGAGTTCGGCCATGAGACCGGCTTTGTTGTGCAGGCGTCCAGCGGTATCGACCAGCAGATAATCTATGTTGCGCGATTGCGCGGCGTGCATGGCGTCGAAGAGCAGAGCGGAGGGATCGCCACCGGGCCGGGTCTTGATGAGTTCGACAGCGCTGCGCTGGCTCCAGATTTCGAGCTGCTCGATGGCGGCGGCGCGAAAGGTGTCACCGGCGGCGAGCAGCACGGACTTGTTTTCCGCGCGCAGAAAGGCAGCGAGCTTGCCCAGAGTGGTGGTCTTTCCGGTACCATTGACGCCCACGACGAGGATGACTTCCGGACCTTCTACCTGTTTCGCGGGACGCTGGTTGACGACGTTGAGCAGCGTAAGGATTTCTTCTTTGAGCAGGCGCTTGAGCTCCTCGAAGTTTTCAATCTGCTTGCGGGTGACTTTTTCTCGTAGTTTGGCAAGAACGTCCTGCACCGTCTCGGTACCGAGATCGGCGCTGACCAGGATGGCCTCCAGCTCGTCGAGGGTATATTGGTCGATCTCCCGATTGGCGGGAAGGATGTCTTCGATGCGCTCGCTGAGGTTCTCGCGGGTGCGGGTGACCGCCTCGCGCATGCGTCCGAAGAGGGTGCCTTTGCGCTGCTCGGCCTCGGCTTTCTGCTTCTCGAGATCGTCAAGGCTGCCGAAAAGAGTTTGAATTTTTGCCATGGGCGAAACTTCGATTATAGAGGCTCGCGCAGGGAAACTCTGGTTAAGTCAGGCTGGCTGGGCAGGTTTCAGAGGCTGACGAAAGGCAAAAACTAAACGCTGCCGCGGGCGTTAAAGCGCCCTCATCTCTGGGTTGATGCCCGGAGGAAAGCCGGCGTTCCACCCAGGATGTTTCGCTGCGAAGGAGTTATTTGATGGGGGAGACGCTGGCGGCGACGATGGTGGTAATCACCACGGCGGCGCTGGAAGAGCCGACCGTCCATAATGCGAGGGGAGAGGTGCGAGTGCTGGGCAAGCTGTCGGCAGGAGTGACGGTCCCGATCGCTGCCTCGGTGGCGGCGATGGGCAGAGCATCCGCTGCCGGCTGAAATGCGGACCCGGCGGAGCAATCAGATTGTAGGTTAAGCGCTTTGCCTGACGCCAGGCGGGTATAGTGATTGCCTTGCGAGACCTTGAAAGAACCGCTCACGGCGGTCACGTTGATATTTCCGCGGGAGGCATTGAGGCGGTATTGCGCGTTGTGTGAGTCGGGGGTGATCAGCAAGTCACCGATTTTCGCCTGGATGCGGTCGCTGGTTTTGACGAAGGCGCCGCCACAGCCGAGGTGGAGTATGCCGTTGCGCAGCATGAGCGATGTATCGGCGGGCAAGGAGATGTTGTCGGCGGAGCTGACGATCACGGCACTCCCGGCGCCGGTAGCGATTCTATCCCCTGGGTAAAAGACGGTGGAGCGATTGACAGCAGCCTCATTCACGGTGGCGTTGCCGCTTGCATATAAAATTCCACCGGGCTGAGCCGCATAGCCGATGGCGGATAGTGCAATCACGAAGATGACCAGCAGCATCTTGTTGAACATGAAAGACTTACTCGACGCGAAGAAGTTGCATAGGTCCTGTGCCGCGGCGGCACAGGATGACATTTCAACAGGTACAGCGAGAATAGAACTGCTGTAGCCTGTATTCGGCACTGTATGTGCTTCGGCTCAGCGCAGATATAGGGGATTCAGCGGATGTTCCCGGGTATTCTGACCTTAAAGGTCTGCAAGCTGGCTCGTCCGAAGCAGAGGAGAGCGGTCGCGCTGCGGCGCGAATGCCCGCGGGGGCGCGGGCACACCGATTGCGCGATTCGCAGTTTATTTTTTGCCGGGGGTACTCTCTGGAGGATTAAATTCGACGGTGAGGGATGCGCCGGAGCCTTGCATCACTTTGCCGGAGAGGCCTTGCGTTTCTTCGGGAGGGAGTCCGGCGAGTTCGCGCTTGCGGGCTTTGATTTCGCGCAGCAGGTCCAGGATATGGGCTTCGCCTTTTACATATTCCGCCTCTGTAATCTCGCCCGCATCCAATCGCATCTGCAGCTCGAGCAGTTCTTCTTTGATGGGAGCTTCGTCGGTGTACTCCTCCATCGCGACTTTGAGCAGGGTGTTCATGACCGAGCGAAAGCCGGCGATGGGGAGCATGAGCAAGTCATCCAGCAGCAGCATCAGTCTTCCGTTCCGTGAAGGTCAGTTCGTGGTTCCGCGGGCGTCAGTTTGTCGTTCCGCGGGCGTCAGTTTGTCGTTCCGCGTTCGAGCTTGAGGCGGATATTAACGAAATTGTAGGGGGGCCAGGGGCCGGTGTATTTAAAGTTGAGGCGATCGCCAAAGCGCTTGGCGATCTGGTTGACTGCGGCATCGAACTCGGATTCGCCTTCGCGCTGGACCAGGAAGGCGGCGTTGAGGATCATCTTGTCGCCGATCGGCTTGTTATCGCGGGAGGCGACGCAGGTGGAACGCAGGCCGTCGTAGATCTCGCGGACGTAATCGGCGGCGCGTTCGGATAAAGCTTTGTCAATCATGCGACCGAGCTGCATGCGCGCAAAATAGGTGGATTGCAGGTGCTTGCGGTTCAGCTCCTGCTGAAAGCGGGCGATCTCTTCATTATTTTTTTTGACCTCATCAATGACACGGTCGCGGTCCCAGGTAACTTTCAGACCAAATTCGAGTTTGCCGCCCATTTGTTTCAGCACGTCCTTGAGGGAAGGATAGATGGACTTGAGGACCTCGCGGATATCATCGTCGGTGCGAAATACGGTGCCAAAGCTCATGGGAATGATGGTGTGGGTCTTCATCACGTTCTCGATGACATGCTCATGGGCCAGAGCATTTTCGCGAG
>JBDTLH010000195.1:0-16986 GCA_039934875.1 Acidobacteriaceae bacterium
TGCCCGACCTGACACACGATGGGCATAACCCCGACAATACCCGGATTGCCTTGAGCAACGCCGACAACTACCTTGCCGGGCTGCTGCCTCCGCTGCTCAATTCCAGTTATTTTCAGCCGGGAGGCGATGGAGTGCTGATCGTGACCTTCGATGAGAGCGATCTGACCGGAGACAACAAATGCGGCACCAATCCGGAGACCAACAACTGCGGCGGACACATCTTTCTGGCCGTCATCGGCCCCCAGGTCAATCCCTCGTTTCAGAGCAATGTGCATCATAGCCAGCGCGACATTCTCAAGACCACCTGCGATCTGCTGGGGCTGAGCGCATGTCCCGGAGATAGCGCCCAGGGCATATCCATGGCGGAATTTTTCGGGCAGGGGAATCCGGGCTCATGCCCGCCACCGAGTTCACCGGGTGTGCACGTCTGCGCGCCGGGCCTGTCCACCATGCTTACCTCACCGGTGAAGTTCAGCGGCGGTGGGACGGGCGCCAGCGGACTGGTGGACCACATGGAGCTGGCGATCGACGGCAACCGGATCGGCGATTATCCAGGCAACCAAATCAATGTGCAGGTGGCGCTGGGAGGCGGATACCATTCGGCGACTATGACCGAATTTGACAGCCGCGGAGGACAGATAACCTCCAGCCTCATTCGCTTCGTGGTGAGTACGCAGCGCCGCTAAGAGCACAAGCATTGAATTGCCGCGAACTAGCCGCTGTGGGGCAAAAGGAACCAAAACCAATCTAAAGGCGAGGAGCGAATCCTCGCCTTTCGTGCTGCTATTGGGCAGCGATGTATTCGTGGAAGGCCCGGGGGCCGATAAGGAAAGCGCAAGCGAAGCTCAAATTGCCGACACTGCGTGGCGTATGCTAGGATTCCTTTCCACGCATCAACGGTGTCGGTTGTGCGCGGGAAGTTGAAGATTTGGCGATGATCGCGCTGCGAGCAGGAGCCAACCCGAGAACCGAGTTCCTGCCAGCCACCGAGGTGATCGGCGCGCTAGCGCGCCGCAGGTGTCTGCGCGGCAGGAGGGGGGCCCGGCGTACGCCGGGTGCCACGCTTCACCTCTGGATTCCATCCATTACTCGCCACCAAGGCACGGAGACACAGCGAAGAAGAGCCAAAACAAGAAAGCTGAAGGCCATGTTTTGCGCTGTCCGTAATTCCTCTTCTCTGTGCATCCGTGTCTCCGTGGTTCGATTTTTTCAGTCAAAGAAAAAGGAGCTTAGACCATGAAGGCCTATGAAGGCGCGGCTTTGCGCAATGTTGCGGTGGTAGGGCATTCTCACTCGGGCAAAACGTCGCTGGTTTCGGCGATGCTTTATGCGGCGGGCGCCACTGGCGAATTGGGCAGCGTGCCTGACGGTTCGAGCGTGACTGATTTCGATGAAGAAGCGATTGCGCGACAGATGACGATCTCCATGAACACGGCATTTTGCGAGTGGGGCGGAGTGAAGATCAACCTGATCGACACTCCCGGGTTCAACATGTTCGTCCATGAGGCGAAGCTGGCAATGGTCCCGGCGGAGTCGGCGCTGGTGGTGGTGGACGGGGTGCACGGAGTTGAGGTGACGACGGAGCGGGTTTGGGGCTTTGCGGAGGAGCACAAGCTGCCGCGCGTGGTGGTGATTAACCGGATGGACCGGGACCGCGCGGATTATGCGCGAGCGCTTGAATCGGTGCAGAGCGCATTCGGCAGAACGTGCGTTCCGGTGCAGTTGCCAATAGGCGGCGAGAAGAGTTTCACGGGAGTGATAGACCTGGTGACGATGAAGGCGTTCACCTATGAGCTGGCGGGGAACGGAAAAGGCAAGGAGATGGCGATTCCAGCGGAGCTGGCGGAGCAGGCGAAGGCGGCGCATGAGGCGCTGGTCGAGCTGGTGGCGGAGGGCAAAGACGCGTTGATGGAGGAGTATTTTGAGAAAGGGACCATCCCGGAGGAGGACTTGGTACCGGCTTTGCATGAAGCTATACGCGAGGACCGGATATTTCCGGTGCTGGTCGCATCGGGGCTGGGCAACATAGGCACCGACTGCATACTCGATTTCCTCAAAGTATATGCGCCCACGGCGGCGGAGCGCGACGAGATCCATGGATTTGCCTCCCCGGTGGCCGCGGCCCACAGTGAGCACGTGATGGCGCATGCGGCGGGGCAGGACGGAGCGGGTGTGGCGACCGCCGACCCTCCGAGCGCGCCGGAGGTGGTGCATCACATCGTGGATGGCGAGCCGCTATCGCTGTATGTATTCAAGACCATCTCCGACCCGTTTGCCGGACACATTTCGTTCTTCAAGGTATTCAGCGGGGTATTGAAGAATGATGCGGCGGTGCAGAATTTCTCCCACAATGCGGCGGAAAAGTTTTCCCATATTTCCATCATGCAAGGCAAGACGGCGGTGCCAATGCACGAGCTTCATGCCGGCGACATAGGCGCGGTGGCGAAGCTAAAGCTGACCATGACCGGCGACACGCTGGGCGACAAAGCGCATCCGGTATTCTATATTTCGCCCACTCTGCCGGAGCCGGCGATCACGTTTGCCATCGAGCCCAAGACGCGCGCCGATGAAGACAAGCTTGCGAACGGACTGCATCGGCTGATGGAGGAGGATTCGATGGTGCGCTTCTTCCGCGATCCGCAGACGAAGGAATTTCTGATTGCGGGCACGGGACAGCAACACATTGAGGTGATCGTCTCCAAGCTGAAGAAGCGGTATCACACCGAGGTCAATCTCAAGGCGCCGAAGGTGCCCTACCGGGAGACGATTCGCGGGCGCGCCGATGTGCAGGGGCGGCATAAGAAGCAGTCGGGCGGCCACGGCCAGTTCGGCGATTGCAAGATAAAAATGGAACCGATGCCGCGCGGCGGCGGCTTCGAATTCGTCAATGAAGTCTTCGGCGGCGCCATTCCCAAAAACTTTATTCCGGCGGTCGAAAAAGGCATTGTGGAGACAGCGGAGCGCGGCTTTATGGCGGGTTTCCCGGTAGTGGACTATCGCGTAATCCTCTATGACGGCTCGTATCACGATGTCGATTCGAATGAGTTGTCTTTCAAGATGGCGGGGCGGATTGCCTTCCGCAAGGCGATGGAACAGGCAAAGCCGGCGCTGCTCGAACCCATTATGAACGTCGAAATCACAATTCCGGATGAGTTCGCGGGCAGCATTATGGGCGATCTCAATAGCCGCCGCGGGCGCATTCAAGGCATGGACAACAAGGCCAATAAAACAGTGGTGAAGGCCGAGGTACCCATGGCGGAGATGCTGACCTATGGCGTGGAATTGACGTCAATGACGCAGGGGCGCGGCAGTTTTCATATGGAGATGGCCCATTACGACGTGGTTCCGGCGGCGTTGCAGGAGAAGGTAGTGGCGGCAGCCAAAGCAGAACGCGGCGAAATCAAGGAGGAGGAAGATGCAGCTTAGCGCCCAAATTCAAACGCGGACAGATCCAGGTCCGGTGTTGAATCAAAAGCCGGAGACCAACGAGCATAGCCCCTCGCACGGCGAATACATCAACGAGGCGCCAGCGGGCGACCTGCTGGAGACGCTGGGAAGGCAGCCGGGCGAATTGGCGGCAATGCTATCCGGGCTGTCACCGGACCGGTGGCGACACCGCTACGCCGAAGGCAAGTGGAGCGTGCTCGAAGTGCTTGGACATTTGGTGGATGGGGAGCGCATTCAGATGTTTCGCGCCATGCACGTGGCGCGCGGCGATCAGAACCCGCTGCCCGGATGGGAAGAAAACGACTATATGCGCGAGTCGCACTTCGAGGAGTTCCAAAGCGGTCCCTCACTGCTCGACCAATTCGTCTATTTGCGGTCAGCGCATCTGGGCATGTTGAAAGGGCTTCCGCCGGAAACCCTAATGCGGCGCGGCACGGTCAACAACATCAGCCTCACGGCGCGCGCCGCAATATGGGTGCTCGCCGGACACACCCAGCACCACATGAACATCCTGAAGGAAAGGTATGGACTCTGAAGCAATCAGCAGTCGAGGGTCGGCTTAAAAAATTATCGACTTCTGACGCCTGGTTGCCGAGGGTTGACTTTGATGATCGCGCGAGTTTGGCACGGATGGACGACGCACCAGAGCGCCGATGCTTATGAGCAGCTTCTGCAGGCGGAGATATTGCCGGCAATCGAAGCGGAGCATGGCCGCGGCGTGAATCTGTTGCGGCGGAACGCAGGCGAAGAGGTGGAGTTCGTTACCATCTGCTACTTCGAAGATATGGAAGAGGTAAAGCAATTCGCGGGTGACGATTACGAGGCATCCGTGGTCCCGGAGAAGGCGCGCCGGGTGCTCAAGCGCTATGACCGGCGCTCGCAACATTATCAGATCAAAAGAAAGCCGTGAAAGGCTTTCACGACGGAGCGCCACGGAGTATCACGCAGAAGGGCGGAAGTTTTATCTGCTTCTTCCGTCTATTTTGCAGAGAGTTGCATGGATCTCATAACCACGAAATAAATCATTGAGTTAGGGAATAAATGTCCCGCCGCTCAGTTTTCCTCTGTGCAAGCAAATTGCGGAGGATGAAATGAGTGAAATTAGCAACGAAGAACAGTTGATAGCACAGGATCCAGCCGTGGGTGCGGATGGGGTAGACCGGCGGGGATTTCTGAAGTGCATGGCGTGGGCGGGGACCGGGCTGGTGTGGACGTTCATGGGCGGCGTTCCCACCTCGCGCGCATTCGCGGCGGGCATGGGGCTGGACGGGCAAGGAGATTCCGCAAAGGCTGCTGATTTTTCATTCGTGCAGATCAGCGACAGCCACATCGGATTCAACAAAGCCGCCAATAGCGACGTCACTGCGACCTTGCAGGCGGCGGTGGACAAGATCAATGCCGCGCCGGTACAGCCGGATTTCCTGCTGCATACCGGCGATCTCTCGCACGTGTCGAAGGCGAGTGAATACGACACCATGGACCAGGTGTTGAAGGGCGTGAAGCAGAAGCAGATTTTTTATGTTCCCGGCGAGCACGATACTTCCGTGGACGACGGCAAGCTCTATCTGGAGCGCTACGGCAAGGGCAGCAAGGGAAGCGGCTGGTATAGCTTCGACCACAAGGGCGTGCATTTCGTGGGATTGGTAAACGTGGTCAAGCTGGAGGGCATGGGCAAGCTGGGGACCGCGCAACTGGACTGGCTGAAGCAGGACCTTGCCGCACGGTCGAAGAGCACGCCGGTGGTGGTTTTCGCGCACATTCCGCTGTGGGCGGTGTATCCGAAGTGGGGCTGGGGCACGGACGACAGCGAAGAGGCGTTCTCGTATCTGAAGCCATTTGGTTCGGTGACGGTGTTGAACGGGCATATCCATCAGACGATGCAGAAGGTGGAAGGCAATGTGACGTTTCACACGGCGGATTCGACGGCGTTTCCGCAACCCGCGCCCGGGACGGCGCCTTCGCCCGGTCCGATGAAGGTGCCGGCGGAAAGATTGCGCAGCGTGCTGGGGGTGACGGACGTGAAGTTCATTGCACGCAAACATAGTTTGGCAATCGTGGATTCCACGCTCAGCAGTTGACCATAATGTTCAGTAAACAGAAATGGACGATTGCGCTGATAGTTTTTGCGGGCGTGGGAGGAATGATGTCCCGGGTACACCCGTTCGGTGATTTGCGTACGACACAGGAGAGCAATAATCCGCTCCTGGGCGGGGCAGAGGTCCCGCCGGAGGTGCGCGGCATGATCGAACAGAAGTGTGCGGACTGCCATTCGCAGCGCACGGCGTGGCCGGCGTACAGCCGCATTCCTCCCATCTCGTGGTTGATCGAGCGCGATGTACATCGCGGAAGAGACCATATGGACCTCTCGCACTGGCAGCAATACAGCTTCGAGGAGCAACAGGACCTGCTGCAACGGATCGCCTCCGAGAGCAGGAGCGGCGCGATGCCTCCGGCGCAATACACGCTGATTCATCGCGGCGCCAAGCTGCCGCCGCAGGAGGCGCAACAGATCTACGAGTGGGCGAAGGGCGAGCGCAAACGTTTGAAGACGGGTGAGGAAAAGCGATGAGCAAAATCTCCGCGGGCAAGAATTGGAGCATGCAAGCAGTAGTGGTGGGGGCAATGTCGGTGTGGGTCGTAGTGGGCTGCGCGTTATTTCCGCGGGCGAGCAAGGCAGCGGACGATACTCGCGGACAGGCTGCGTTCGAGAAGCGCTGCACCGGTTGCCACGCGATGAACGAGGACAAAGAGGGGCCGAGATTGCAAGGCTTGTTTGGCCGGCACGCAGGCAGCGTATCCAGCTTTCACTACTCCGACGCGCTGAAGAATTCAAATGTTAGCTGGGAGGAGGAATCGCTGAATAAATGGCTAAAAGATCCTGATTCGCTAGTGCCGGACAACGATATGGCATTTCACGTTTCCGATGAGAAGGAGAGAAGCGATATCATTGCATACCTCAAGCGCACTTCGGGCAAATAGCCTTTCCAGCGCGAAAGGATGCATGGATCCGGAGCTTTTCAACCAATTGGCGTTGCCGCTTCTTGACCCGCTATATAACATGGCGCACTGGCTTACCGGCAACCGGTCCGATGCCGAAGACCTGGTGCAGGAGACGTTCGCCAAGGCATTGAAGGGGGCCGACCGCTTTCAACCGGAGACGAATTTTCGCGCGTGGATATTCCGGATCATGCGCAATACCTTTCTTACCTCGCGCGCGGGATTGGCCGTTAGGATGACCTCTTTTCTCGATGACGAGGAAGGAGTAGAGGAGAGGCTGCAAGGCGGCGATACTCCCGAGAGCGCTTTGCTGTTGAAGCTGGACCAGGAGGCGGTGCGGCGCGCGCTGGCGGAATTGGATATTTCGCATCGCGAGGTCCTGTTGTTGTGCGAGGTGGAGGAGATGCCGTATCGCGAGATCGCGGAGACGCTCTCAATCCCGATGGGGACTGTAATGTCGCGAATTTCGCGCGCGCGGCGGGCGTTGCGCCAGTTGCTCTCGCCCGAGATGAAGATCGAGACGAAGGCAGAGACGAATACCGAGACGAAGAGGAGAACGTCATGAGGTGCGAAGTTTTCGCGGCGCAGTTGCAGCTCTACCTGGACGATGAATTGTCAGTTGAGCAGGCGCGGCGCATGGAGGAGCACCTTCCGGGCTGTAGTCAGTGCACGGCGGCGCTGGCGGCGACGATGCGGCTGAAGCGAGGAGTCCGGCTGGCGGGCAAGCAATTTAAGTCGAGTGATGCGTTTCGCAAGAAGATGGAGCATCAGTTGTCTTCATCCGGGAGGCGCAGTTCATGGCTGGGCGGCTTCGGGCTGCGCCCGCTGGCGGCGGGAGCGCTGGCATTGATGCTCCTGGTGGTGCTGTCGGGTCTGTGGTGGAAGAGCGCTCGCGCAGATGCACAGCTCAGCGAGTTGATCGATCTGCATGTCAGCACCTTGGCGAGCCAGTTCCCGGTCGATGTCCAGTCGGAGGACCGGCACACGGTGAAGCCCTGGTTCCAGGGGCGGATTCCATTCAGCTTTAATATTCCCGAGCTGAATGGGACCCCGTTTTCGCTGATCGGCGGACGCGTGGTGTATCTGCACCAGACCGCCGGCGCGCAGCTTTTGTATGCCATGAAACAACACAAGATTTCGGTACTGGTGTTTCAGGACCGTGCCGGGGTGGGGGACGACGCCGGGAGGCGAAACGCGGTCCGAGTCAGCAGTTGGACGAAGGATGGATTGCGATATTTTGTGATCAGCGATGCGGACCAGAAAGAAGTCGCGCCGTTGGCGGAATTGTTAAAGGCGGCAAACTAGATAAAGCCTGCAAGGAACACAAGAACGCCCGGCATTGCGCCGGGCGTTCCTCATTGCAAGTGGAGTTCAGGCTACTTCTTCACTGGCGCGATGGCGTCTTTGGCAGCCTTGGCGACGCGGAACTTCACCACGGTCTTGGCCTTGATCTTGATCGGGTCGCCGGTTTGCGGGGTGCGGCCCATGCGCGCCTTGCGCTCCGCCTTCACCAGCCTTCCCAGCCCGGGGACGACGAAGACGCCGTTCTTCTTGGTCTCTTTCACAGCGGTATCGGCAAGTGTCTCGAGAAATGCAGCCACTTGTTTGTTGTTTAATTCGAGCTTCTCGGCCATGTGGCGGACGAGTGCGGTTTTGGTCATGCCTGCTGCCATTTTTTGTGTTCCTCCTGATTGTTCCGCGATTCGCGGACGGTTAATTTTGCCCCAAACTTCTTTATGCTTCTTGGCCCATTCCAGGGCCTTTCCGCCGCAGCGGATTTCTTTCAGTGTTTATAGGGGTTTTAAGAGGTGTTCGCCGTTAACGATGAATCCTTTGGAACGATTTGTCAACCATAAATTACAGGAAATAGGCTGAAATCGCGGGTTTTTATAGGTTTTTGTGGAAAAATCCCCTCCTGGCGCGATTTTTAGCGGCTTTTAACACAACGGTGGCCCGTAGAACCGCACTCGTCCGGCGTTTGGATCCTGCGCCAGTTCAGTGTACAAGTCCAGAATAGAACGATGTGAGGTGGGGTGCATGAGCTCCGCGGCAGCGATCTCAACCAGGGGTGCGAGCACAAACAGGCGCTCCTGCAATCGAGGGTGCGGAACGCGCAAATCTGCTTCTTGCACGACGCTGTTTCCGAGGAGTAGCAGGTCAAGATCAATCCGGCGCGGGCCTTTGGCGGGAGAATCTGCTTGGCGCTGCCGCCCAAGTGCGGACTCGATTTCAAGGAGCATGCGCAGGAGCGAGCGAGGAGGAAGGTCGGACTCAAAGGCGATAACGGCGTTCAAGAACCAGGGCTGATCGGCGTAGTCACGCGGCTCGGTCTCATACACTGAGGAGCAGGCTGTGACCACGACGGAGCCGGTCGCGCGGATCCGTTCGAGCGCGGCGCGGAGGTTGGCGAGACGGTCGTCGAGATTGGAGCCGAGTGCGATGTAGGCGGTCCGTAGAGCCGGCGTGCTCAGAAAAACGCGTTTACGCATAATCCGCCTCTCTCCACTGAGCGCTTGAAGCAAAGCCTCTGGAGCTAAATTCCTGCTCATTTGAGACGTTTAGAAGTATGGGGCAAGGATACTCCGGCCGCTGTTGCAAAGGCCGATAATACGCGGGCTGCTATGGGCACCGGCGTTGGATACTCGGTTATGCGGCCCGCGAGTTGGCGGCGAGCATGGCGAAAAACTCACGCACCAGCCTGGGGTCCCACAATCCGCTCTTCGATTCGCCGCGCATCGTGCGCTCGGCCTCGTCATGGGAGAGGGCAGGCTTGTAAGGACGGGCCGTGGTCAGCGCGTCGTACACGTCCACTATTTGCAGCACACGCGCCAGCAGCGGGACATCTTCTCCGTGCAGGCCATCGGGGTAGCCGCTGCCATTCCAGTGTTCATGATGATGGCGGATAATCGGCAACACGCGACGAAAGGATTTGAGCGGGCGGCAGATGGCTTCCCCGGTCACCGGATGCAGCTTCATTACCTCCCACTCTTCGGCGCTGAGACGCGTGTGCTTGCGCAAGATCACGTCCGGGATGCTGACCTTGCCGATATCATGCAGATAGCCGCCGCGCTTGAGCGCAAGAATAGATTCGTAATCCAGGCCCAGGTGCCGCCCCAGGTTGCTGGCTGCGGTGGCCAGGCGGGCGCAATGGTCCCCGGTATGCTCATCGCGCGCTTCTACGCCAAGCGCCAGCGAGAACAGCACCGCCTCCGCATTGTCAAGCTCATCCGTGAACTGCTTCAGCTTGAGCAGCGACTTGACTCGCGCAAAGAGCTCCTCCGGATAGAGCGGCTTCGACAGAAAATCATCTGCGCCTGCCTCGATACCGCGAATGCGATCTTGACGGTCGCTGAGGCCGGTGATCATGATGACGGGAATCAGGCGCGTCTGCGGATCTTCTTTGAGCTCGCGGCAGATCTCGTATCCTGACCGGCCGGGCATGATGACGTCCAGCAGCACCAGGTCGGGCTTTTCTTCATGGATGATGCGCAACGCTTCGGTTACCTCTTGCGCGGTCAGAACGTTGTAACCGCGTCCGGTGAGCAGTTCGCGCATCAGCAGCAGCACATCTATCTTGTCATCAACCACCAACACGCATTGTTCGCGATGCGGCGAGAGGCCGGAGAGCGCGCCTGCGTTGCCGGCGCGCTCTTTCTGCTTCTGCTGCTCTTGTCCTGTGGGGATCGCCATCTTAAATGTCTGAGTCGGCGAAATGGCGGTGGGGTTGCACACGCGACTGCACGGCCCAGGTTACCAAAGTTTGTTGCCGGTCCAGGCTGCGCGAATTAATCTGTAGCGGCGGGTCCCCCTGAATCGAGATGTCGATCATGAAGCGGCTGCTGCTACTGTGGCTGGTGTGCGCGTGCGGATTACCGGCAATCGCGGCTGCGAAGGTGCACGCGATCACATTTTCTCCGTGGCAAAAGGTAAAGTTGGTGACGGGAGACAATGAAGATAACCTCTACGACATGTGGGTGCGCACGCTGTTCGTCGATGGGCGCATGCGCGAGTTCACCAGCGGCGAGTTGCACGAGATTACCGACCGCATGTTCGTGGTGCGCCGCGCATACCGCGTCAATGATATGTTGCCCACCGATCCTGCGGGCAAGAAGGTCTGGCGATGGCAGCGCGGAGGCTGGCTGATGGTGGACCGGCTGACCGGCAGCGTAAAGCAGTTGGCGCTGCCGGAGTTTGATACATACTATTCGACGGCAAGCTGGTTTCGCGATTACGTCGCCTACTGCGGAATTTCCGATAACGCCGATCATCTATACGCAATGGTGGTAGAGGTGGGCAGAAAAAAGCCGGTGATGAAGAAAGCAATAGGGCCTCCGTTGACGGCGGCTGCTCCTGACTCTGAATGCGGATCGCCACTCTGGGAGCGCAAGCCGGTCCGTGTGACGTTCGCGCCGACGCAAAAAGAAAAGCTTAGCTTCACGGTGCGCGGCAGGCTGGCGGAGATCGAGACCATGGAAAAAGACGAGAGTGAGGAGCAGTAAGCGTTCAGCACTCAGCCGGAACAACGGCAAAGGGAGAATGCCTCGGCAATCCGCGGAGGCGTCCTTCTCACGTTTCACTTTTCCTAGTTGCTGGTCAGCGAGCAGAGTGCTGAATGTTGACTGCCGGCCGCTGGCTCTCGCGGATTCAATTATCATAAGAAACGATGGCATTTGAAGCGACAATTGCTAGCGCGAGGGAGACCATGGACTATCGCGAGATCTGGTATCTCGCGATCGACAGCTTTCGCGCCAACAAGGTCCGCTTCGCTCTGACCGCTCTGGGCATGGTGATCGGCACGGCGTCGCTGATCCTGGTCGTAACTATCGGGATGACCGGCAAGCAATTCATACTGAGCCAAATCCAGGGGATCGGCTCCAATTGGATCTATGCCTATTACGAAGCCGGCGGAAACTCCACGTTGAATACTCTGCAATCGGACGCCCTCACGTTGGACGACATGAATGCAGTGCGCAGCGATGTTCCCGGAATCATGGCGGCAAGTCCCATGCTCGAGATGCACTCCCGCATCACGATCAGCGGCGGCAAAGAACGCGATGTATTGATCCTGGGCGTCTCGCCCGAGTATGCCACCATCCGCAACCTGCTGGTGACGCAGGGACGCTTTTTCGATACGCAGGATTCGCAGGCGCGGGACAAGGTTGCGATGGTCACTCCGACGCTGGCGACGAAATTATACGGCACGCCGTCCGCGGCTGTAGGCCAGGCGCTCAACATCGAAAAGCTGGCCTTCACCATCGTCGGCGTATTCAAAGAGCGGGTTGACACCTTCGGACAGTCCGAGGTGGCCGAAGACACCATCCTGATCCCCTACACTGTAGGCCGATATTTTACGGAGACGGACGCGGTCAAGCAGATCATGTTTTCCATGTCCGACGCGAGCATGGTGCCAACGGGGACGCAGGAGATCAAGCAGGTGCTGCAATCCCGGCACCGTCCGGAGTCGGTCTATCACGTGGAGAACCTCACGCAGATTCTGACGGTGGCGGCCCAGGTCGCCAATGCGCTCACTCTGGTCCTGCTGATGATCGCCACCGTGACCCTGGTGGTGAGCGGCGTGGGCATTATGAACATCATGCTGGCCAACGTGCGCGCGCGCATCCGTGAGATAGGCATTCGCAAGGCGGTCGGCGCCACCCGGCGCGAGATCAAGCTGCAGTTTCTCACCGAAGCCATTCTGATATCGCTCGCGGGGGGCGCCATCGGGATCGTCATCGGCCTCGCCGTTCCCTTCTCCGTGCGTGTCTTCACCAACTACCACATCCCCATCAGCGGATGGTCGGTGCTGATCGCGGTACTGGTCGCGTCGCTGGTGGGAGTCATCTTCGGTACTCTGCCCGCCACCCGCGCCGCCCAAATGGATCCGGTGGAAGCGCTGCACTACGAATAGCGAATAGCTGCCGAAAGTGTAGCTATTATCGCGCATCGGGCGGAGTGAAGCTTAGAGAAACTCAAATAAGGCAAAGCCTGCGATGACCTTCCCGACCACTCAGCCTTCTTGAGCCTGTTCTAGAATGGAGGGTTTCCCCGCACTCGAAAGGACTGCCATGAACAGCTTCGGCTCGCGCGCCACGCTTACTGTTGGAAGACGCGAATATGAGATCTATCGTCTGGATGCGCTCGAAAAGCAGGGCGTGTGCAAGGACGTAGCGGCGCTGCCTTACGCGATGCGCATCCTGCTTGAGAATTTGTTGCGTACCGAGAACGGCAAGTCGGTGACTAAGGAGGACATCGAATTTCTGGCGCGCTGGGATGCCGCGGCCACTCCGTCAAAGGAGATTGCGTTCACCCCGGCGCGGGTGCTGTTGCAGGATTTTACCGGCGTGCCGTCGGTGGTTGATCTGGCCGCGATGCGCGATGCCATGAAGAAGCTGGGCGGAGACCCCGGGAAGATCAATCCGCTGCAACCGGCGGAGCTGGTGATCGACCACTCGGTGCAAGTGGATGAGTACGGTACGAAGAACGCGTTCCTGCAAAATGCGATTATCGAATTTTCGCGCAACCAGGAGCGCTATGCCTTTCTGCGCTGGGGACAGTCGGCGTTCAAGAATTTTGCGGTGGTGCCGCCGGACATGGGGATCGTACACCAGATCAATCTTGAATATCTCGCGCGAGTGGTGTTCTCGAATGAAGTGAACGGGGCGTGGCAGGCGTATCCCGACACGCTGGTGGGCACTGATTCGCATACGACCATGGTCAATGGACTCGGCGTGCTGGGCTGGGGAGTCGGCGGCATTGAGGCGGAGGCGGCGATGCTGGGGCAGCCGGTATCCATGCTGCTGCCGCAAGTGGTCGGCTTCAGGCTCACCGGACATCTGCGGGAGGGCTCGACGGCGACCGATCTGGTGCTGACCGTGACCGAGATGCTGCGCAAGGTGGGAGTAGTGGGCAAGTTCGTCGAATTTTTTGGCGAGGGCCTGGCTGATCTGCCGTTGGCCGACCGCGCCACCATTGGCAACATGTCTCCCGAATATGGCGCGACCTGCGGCATCTTTCCGGTGGACAACGAGACCTTGCGTTACCTGCGCATGACCGGACGGAGCGACGAGCAGATCGCGCTGGTTGAGGCCTACTGTAAGGCGCAAGGCCTCTTCCACAGCAAAGACTCGAAGCAAGCCGCTTATACGCAGGTGGTCACGCTCGATCTTGCAACGGTGGAGCCGAGTGTGGCGGGGCCCAAGCGTCCGCAGGACCGGGTGGCGTTATCGGATACGCCGCGCTCGTTTGAAGCGGCGTTGCCGTCACTGCGCCCGGCAATCCGAAAGAACGGCGATGTGAAGCGGCAGGTCACGCGCTGGGAGGGCGAGGGCGGCAATCCCACGGCAGTGGGCAGTGAAGGCGATACGCCGCAGACGTCGGAAGCGGTGTCCGCGAAGCTGCATGTGCCCAACAACATCGCCGATTATCTGGATGACGGGTCGATCGTGATCGCGGCGATTACCAGTTGCACGAATACGTCGAATCCGTCGGTGATGGTGGCGGCGGGATTGCTGGCGCAGAAGGCGGTGGAGAAGGGGCTGCGGACGCCGCCGTGGGTGAAGACCTCGCTGTCTCCGGGATCGCGGGTAGTCACCGAATATTACAAAAAAGCCGGGCTGATGGATGCGCTCGATCAACTGCGCTTCTCGCTCACCGGATACGGGTGTCAGACCTGCATCGGCAACTCGGGACCGCTGCCCGCCGATGTCTCGAAGGCGGTGGAGGAGCACCATCTGGTTGCGGTGTCGGTGCTCTCGGGCAATCGCAACTTCGAGGGGCGCATCAACAGCGAGGTGCGCGCGAATTATCTGATGTCTCCGCCGCTGGTGATCGCCTATGCGCTCGCCGGACGCATTGATCATGACCTGATCAACGATCCGCTGGGCAAGGACCAGGCGGGCAAGCCGGTATATCTTAAAGACATTTGGCCGACGCAGCAGGAGGTGACGGAGACGGTGGCGCAGTGCATCGATTCCGAGATGTTCCGCAGCAACTATTCGAGCGTCTTTGCCGGAGACGAGCAGTGGCAGCATCTGCATGTACCCGCGGGCGAGACCTACGAGTGGGCGGAGAAATCCACTTATATCAAGCAGGCGCCCTACTTTGACGGCATGGAGAAGGCGCCGGCGGAGGTCAGTGATATCAAGGGGGCGCGCGCGCTGGCGGTGCTGGGGGACAGCGTGACCACCGACCATATCTCTCCGGCGGGATCGATCAAGGCGAACAGCCCGGCGGGCAAGTATCTGATCGAGCAGGGAGTGGCGCCGGCTGATTTCAACAGCTACGGCTCGCGCCGCGGCAACCACGAAGTGATGGTGCGGGGGACGTTTGCCAATGTGCAGTTGCGCAATAAGCTGGTGACCGTCGAAGGCGGACATACGCGGCATATCCCGTCGGGCGAGCCGATGACGATCTTCGACGCCAGCCTCAAATACAGGCAGGAGGGCGTGCCGCTCATCATTCTGGCGGGCAAGGAATACGGCTCGGGCTCGTCGCGCGATTGGGCTGCGAAGGGACCGAACCTGCTGGGGGTCAGGGCGGTGATCGCCCAGAGCTACGAGCGCATTCATCGCTCGAACCTGATTGGCATGGGGATTCTGCCGCTCGAATTCAAGGAAGGAGAGAATGCGGCATCGCTGGGGCTTAGTGGAGAGGAGAGTTACGACATCACGGGACTTAAAGCGATGCTGGATGGGAAGTTCTCGAATGGGCGGGTGCTCAGGGTGAAGGCGGCCAAGGCGGATGGAAGGCAGGTAGAGTTCGAGGCGATAGTGCGGATTGATACTCCGCAGGAGATACTTTATTACCAGCATGGGGGGATTCTGCAGTACGTTTTGCGGCAGCTATTGCCTGCCTGAGCGGATATTTAATCAATTCTTATTACCGTCGTAACAATATGAGGGAACTCCAATGCACTGAATCGAATCTAATTGTCGTTAACTAGAGTGAGTCACATGAGCGGCGATGGATTCGAGATGATGACATACTGGGCGGGGAGCAGCAACATGGAAGAGCAATTCACAAGAACCTTGACGCGCGGCTCCGATAAACTGCTGCGGATACTGGTGTGGTCATCGGTGGGAGTGAGCGTGGTGGCGGCTGCTCTCTATGCGGGGTATGAGATACGCCTGCGCCGCCTGATCAAGCGCCGCTCTCCTTATGAACTCTTCGGGCACGCGGGGGACGATCCTACCTGGATCGACGATACCGAGTACGGGGTAGGCATTTAGGTTTATCCCCTACCGCCGTCTCCTTCTCGGGGGAATGGGATGTTCGTGGTCCAGGTCGTAAAACTTGCGCGGACCGTGATCGGAGTGGTGCGTGATGGCAGACCCAGCTTCCATGGATTGCACCGGCAAGGTCGAGAGTCGCGCCATTTGCGGCAGCGGTCCGTTGGTGGTGTAGATTGCCTGATCGAAGGCGGCTCCGGCATTGGCGCGCGCCACCGCGAAGACGCCAAGCGCATTTCCATTGGAGTAGGTGGTTGCGATGTAGTCGGCGACCATCAAGCCTGACGAGGTGTTGGGCAGCCAGCCCAACGACATGGGCCCGGCGAGTGCAGTGGCGGCGCTCCAGGTCGCGCCTGCGTCGGAGGACGATATAAAACCAACATTCAGCGTGCAGGTGGCCGCGGTGCATTGCGCCACCGGATAGAAGTAATACGTCAGTCCCAAGTGTGCGGAGCTGCCGCTGGTCGCGGGATCGATTGCCAGCGCGGGGATGAAATGGTCCACCGTACTGGTTACTGCGTCGATGGGAATACCTGCCGGGGCGGTCCAGTTGCTGCCGTCAGTTGAGGTACTCATGACGATGTCGTTGGAGGAGCAGGCAGCGCGGAAGCGGCAGTCCTGCCATACAACGTACACGCGACCGCTCGCGTCCACCGCGGCGGAAGGCAGCGGTATAGTGCGCAGATTGCCCGCCACCGTATGATCGATGATGGTCGAGATGGTGACCGGCGCATCCCACGAAGCGCCTCCATCGGAGGAGGTGAACGACAGCATGGTTTTGCCGTCGGCGCTTTGCAACGGTACCACCACCAGGCCGTTGGGCTGCACCAGCGGCTGGCCGCCAAGGCCCGCGGCGAGTCCAGCAGTGTTGACTGCGGCGCTCCAGGTCAGACCGCCATCGATCGAAGTGCTCATCCATATCAGGCCGTTGGCGGGAGGGCTGGGGTCGTCCCACTGCAGATAGCAGTGGCCATAAAAAGCGCTGGAGGGCAAGTTGTCGCAGGCAATCCACGGCTTGTCGGCGCCATGGGATGCGCTTACTATGGTGGGATTTCCCCAGCTCAGGGCGTCGCTCGAGCGGCTGACCTCCACCAGGTCTGTACCGCTGGCGACGGCGAGCGAGGCGATCATCCAGACGTTGTGCGCCCGATCAAATACCACCACCGCATCGCTCGCGGCGCGGTAAGGCCCTCCGGTCGGGCTGGTGATGCCGGAGAGCAGTCCGCTGGTCCAGCTTGTGCCGCCATCGGTGGAGGTGGCAAAGCCAATATCAGCGGCGCCGCCACCGTATATACGGCCCACCTGAAACGCCGAG
>JBDTLH010000196.1:0-4419 GCA_039934875.1 Acidobacteriaceae bacterium
CCAGCATTTGGGGAGCGAGCTGCGTGGCCTGCTCCAGGTCTTTCATGGCGGGCTTGAACTCGCGGAGTCCCAGCTCGCGGTGGCCGCGCTCGAGATAGAGGGCGGCGTTGTCCGGAGCAAACGCCAATCCCTGGGTGGTGGTCGCTACCGCCTCGCGGTATTGGCGCCGCCCCGCCTCGGCCTGCGAGAGCTTGAGCACCAGTGGGACGCTCTTAGGATCGGCGGCGAGGTTCTTGCGCGCAGCGACGATGGCCTGATCGTCCGGCAATGCATAGAGCTTGCGACCTAGAGCAGAGGTAAGCTCGAGCGCGCCGTGTCCTGCCGCGTCGCTGGTTTGCGCCGGGAGTTGAGCTAACAGGCTGAAGGTGGCCAACAGTACCACGCTCGCCATCCGGAACGGCCTCATGCGCGCCCCGCAAACTCGCGATTTTCGGTTGATACTTTCACTTTTTCTCCTTGTTTGATGAAGAGGGGCACGCGGATTTCCAGACCGGTCTGAAGCTTGGCGGGTTTGGTTGACCCGCTGGATGAGTCGCCGCGCACGCCGGGTTCGGTGTAGGCAACGTTCAGCTCAACGAATATGGGCAACTGCAAGCCGATGGGGTGGCCGTTGTACTTGTGCAACTGGATCAAGGCGCCCTCAATCAGGAAGTCTAACGCATTCCCCATCATGTCGTCGTTGAGGGTGAGGGTCTCATAGCTCTCCTGGTCGAGAAAGTGAGATCCGTTGCTATCGCTGTAGAGATAAGACGCGGGGACCAATTGCAGGTCAGGCTCCTGGAACTTGTCGTTGGCCTTGAATGTCTTATCGAAGACCGCGCTGGTGAGAAGGTTGCGCATTTTGAGTCGAACAAGCGTCTGGCCGCCACGAGCGGTAGGCGTGTTCACCTCTGCGTCCAGGCAGTAGTAGGGGATGTTTTCAAACTCAAATAAAGTTTTTCGCTTGACGTTGATGGCGTCAACCAGTGCGGCCATGAAAGCGAACTCCTCTAAGGCAGGTCTGCGTTGAAGCGAGGGTGAACCTGCCGCCAATTTCCTCTCAAGTATAAGGTAAGATATCGCGAGATACTGTGTAGCCGGTGTGACAATCCCTCAGAACACCCACTTGAATACACCGTTCGGATGCGGCACAAACATTCCGGTGTCCGGGGGCAGGTGCTGAGAACGCATTTTGGTTGATCGGTATTCCAAATCTCGGATTGGGATGGGCGGCGCAGCGAAAGGACAGACGTTCTGCTATTCCAGAGGTGAAACGCTATACTAGTTACAAACCCAAGTGGCTACTGAGCAGATCGCGGGCGTTCTTTGCCCCCGCGACCCACAAACCGGAGTTCCATGAAAAAGATCATTTTAATCGTTGTTTGTCTGGCGGTGGCGGTCGGCGGAATTATTTACGCCACCATCCACCGCGACAGCGGGCTGGCTGCGGTGCAGGCGGGGAAAGTCACGCGCCGGGACCTGGTCACCATTGTAAGCGCCTCTGGGCAGATCAAGCCCAAGGATTACGTTAATATCGGCGCCAATGCATTTGGCAAGATCACTAATCTCTACGTGAAAGAGGGTGATCACGTAAAAAAGGGGCAATTACTGGCGCGCCTGGAAAATGTGCAACCCACGATGGACCTGGCGTCCACGCGTTCGCAGCTTGAGTCTTCCCGGTACGACGATGCGGCGGCGCAGGCGACCTACAACCAGGCGGTGCTGGATTTAGACCGCGCCAAAGCTGATTTTCAGCAGAAGCAGCTCGACTACCAGCGCGGCAAGGAGCTGTTTAACCAGCAGTTGATCGCGAAATCCGATTACGATACCCGGGTCGCCGCCTTCGAGATGTCGAAGTCGCAACTTGCGCAGGCGCAGTCCAAGATACTGCAGGCAAAGGCGCAGAGTGAATCAGCCAAGGGGCATATAGCGCAATACGGCGCGCAGCTTCGCCACGCTGCCGATGTGCTGAGCAAGACCGATTATCCTGCTCCGTATGACGGGGTAATCACCAATGTGCCGGTGCGCGAGGGCGAGACGGTGGTGGTGGGAATTCAAAACTCGCCGGGGAGCACGCTGATGACCCTTTCGGATATGTCCGTGGTCACGGCGGAGGTCAAGGTGGACGAGACTGACATTGTAAATGTTCGAGTGGGCCAAGCTGCCGAAGTGACGATCGACGCCATGCCCAACAGGGTCTTTCCCGGGCATGTGACAGAGATTGGAGACAACGCGATTCTGCGCTCCTCGGGGGTTTCGAGTTCGCAGAGCACCACGGGTGATCAGGAGGCGAAGGATTTCAAGGTGGTAGTGACGCTGGACAATCCTCCCGATAATCTGCGACCCGGGCTTTCGACGACGGCGAAGATCACGACGGCGCGCAAGAACGACGCGACGGCGGTCCCGATTCAGGCGCTGGTCTCGCGTAAGCCGGAGGAGTTGAAGATTACCCCGGTGGGCGGCCCCCATCCCAAGCTGCAGCCGGCTTCCGCGAGCACTGCTTCCGCGAGTCCGGTTGCCAGCCAGAACCAGGACCCGGCGCATGACATCACGGGAGTGTTCGTGCTCACCGGCTCAGGGGACAAGAAGACCGCGGAATTCCGCGAAGTGAAGACCGGGGTCTATGGCAGCACTGATGTTGAGATCGTCAGTGGCCTCAAAGAAGGAGACCAGGTGGTTACCGGCCCTTATCGGGTGTTGCGCAACCTTAAGAACCAGACCCGGGTTAAAATCGAGAAGCCGGCGGCAAATACCGAGCAGAAATCGTAAACGAATCCGGGCTTCGCATGTCTAACTTTAAGTCGCAGGGAACCTTTGGCGAAGTCCCTGCGTATCAGCCCCCAGGAGGCCACAATAGTGTTGGGCTCCAGGCCGAAAGCTGTGCTGAAGATTGAGGTGACGAATGCCCGTTCTGACCATGAACCAGGAGACTTTGATGCCAACCCCCAGTGACGCGCAGGCACCCACGTTTTTGTCCTCCCAGCCGACGGCTGAAAGCGTGATCACCTGCCTTGACCTGTGGAAGACCTACGATATGGGTTCGGAGCAGCAGGTGCATGCACTGAAGGGCATCAATCTGAACATCAATCGCAACGAATACGTTGCGATCATGGGGCCGTCGGGGTCAGGCAAATCCACGCTGATGAACCTGATCGGCTGCCTGGATACGCCGAGCAAGGGCACCTACTCTCTTAACGGACACAATGTGAGCGAGCTCAATGATGACGAACTGGCGCGCATCCGCAACAAAGAGATCGGCTTCGTTTTTCAGACATTCAATCTGCTGGCGCGCGCAACTGCTCTGCACAACGTCGAACTACCGCTGATCTACAACGGCACGCCTTCCGAAGCCCGGATCGAGCGCGCCAAGGAGTGCCTGCGCATGGTACGCCTGGAAGAGCGCATGTACCACAAGCCGAACGAACTCTCGGGGGGACAGCGGCAGCGGGTCGCCATCGCCCGCGCCCTGGTAAACCGGCCCTCGATTCTGCTGGCGGACGAGCCGACGGGAAACCTGGACACCCAGACGGGGAACGAGATCATGGCGTTCTTTGATGAGTTGCACACCAACGGGAACACCATCGTGCTGGTCACGCACGAGCCTGATATCGCGGAATACGCTCATCGCATCATTTACATTCGCGACGGCATCATTGCCGACGACCGGGTCAATAGCAAACGGCGGGTGTAGTGAGACTCCGCCGATCCCCGTAGATCGCCGAATGGGGGAGAACAAAGAGACTGACTGTGCTCTGTATCAGTGCGCCTGGGTCACCACAAACCGGATAGAGCTGGAGGTAATGTGCCCTCCGTGACTATCGAACTCGGCCATCGTGGCCGAATGGGTTCCCGAGGAGAGCGCCACCTGCACGTTGATCTGGTTGCCGGAATAATCGCCGATCCGGTTGCCGTCGATTGCCAGCTCCATATGCCTTACGTGGCCGTGCGCGGCCTTTCCCGCTCCGCTGAACTCGACAGGCGAGGGATAGGAATGGTTTGCCAGCGGCGCGCAGACATGCACACCCGGTGAACTCGGCGGCGGGCATGATCCCGGATTCCCCTGCCCGAAAAATTCCATCATGCCGACGCCCTGGGCGCTATCTCCGGGACATGCGCTCAGCGCCAGCAGATCGCAGGTGGTCTTGAGAATGTCGCGCTGGCTATGGTGCACGTTGCTTTGAAATGACCGGTTGACCTGAGGACCGATGATGGCCAGAAAGGTGTGGCCGCCGCAGTTGTTGGTTTCCGGATTGGTGCCGCATTGATTGTCTCCGGTCAGATCGCTCTCATCGAAGGTCACGATCAGCACTCCGTCGCCTCCCGGCTGAAAATAACTGGAATTGAGCAGCGGAGGCAGCAGCCCGGCAAGGTAGTTGTCGGCGTTGCTCAAGGCAATCCGGGTATTGTCGGGGTTATGCCCATCGTGTGTCAGGTCGGGCA
>JBDTLH010000197.1:0-2713 GCA_039934875.1 Acidobacteriaceae bacterium
ACAAAGCCCCGGTCGTCGCCGAAGAGGGGATGATCGAGGAACGCCAGCGTCTTTCCATCGGGAGAGAAGCGGACGTGGTCCAGGTATCCGGTGGTCTCGTAGAGGACCTTGCCGATGGGATATTCCAAGCGATAGAGCCGCTTGTCGGCAATGAAGCGGGCCACAGCGATTTTGCCGGCGTCGTGCGACCAGTCGGCGGACTGCACGTCCTTGAGGACAGTCCGGGGCGCGCCACCGCCCATGGGAGCGCTGGCTAAAGTCCCCACGGAATTCCAGCCAGTGAGCACGTGCGAGGACTCCAGAAACAAGATGCCGCCGTCGGTCGAGACCGATAAGATTTCATCTGCCTCTATGCCCAACGGGCGCAGCCCCAGACTGTCCACCCTCCCGGAGTAAAGCTCAAATCTATTGCCGAACTTGGCGGCGCAAAAAATGGTCTGTCCGTCGGGCGAGAACCGCGCCGAAGCGACGGTCCCCTCCTGATAAGTGATCTGCTTGTAATGCGGCAGCGGCGCTCGCCCGGCTTTGAATCCGTGGCCCAGCAAAAAGCCGCCGATGCCAACGGCAATCGCCCCTACCGTACCCGCCAGCGCAAAAAACATCCGCCGCGACATCCCCGGTATCGGCGATGAAGCAGCAACGCCCGCAAGCGCCCGCAACGCCGATGTCCCACCGGATGTCGCCGTCGCCGTTGACAGTGCCTCCAGATTGAACGCCAGGTCGCTCGCCGACTGAAATCTCTGCTGCGGCTCCTTCTGCAAACAATGCCGCACAATCTGGTCCAGTGCTGGAGGAATGCTTGCGTTAGCTCCCGTCGCCGTTGTCGTCAAATCCGGCGGGTCTTCTCTGAGTATCGCGGTCATCGTCTCCGCCGCAGTATCGCCCTTGAACGCCCGCTCCCCTGACAACATCTCGTACAAAATCGCTCCCAAAGAAAAAATGTCGGAACGATGATCGACCACTTGCCCGCGCACCTGCTCCGGAGACATATAACCCACCGTCCCCAGCACCAGCCCCGGCGTGGTGTCCTCCCGCGCGATCGTCTGTGTCTAACTGACGGAAGACTGCGAATTGCGCTCGACCAATTTGGCCAATCCAAAGTCGAGTATCTTCGCCCGCCCATCCCGAGTGATGAAAATATTCTCCGGCTTCAGATCGCGATGCACGATCCCCTTCTCGTGCGCCGCCGCCAACCCCCGCGCTATCTGTGCCGCGTAATCAATCGCCTTGCGCGATGGCAGCCGCCCCTCGCTTATGCAATGCCGCAAGGTCGCGCCCTCCAACAGCTCAGAAACTATGTACGGCGCGCCGTTCTCCGTCCCAATGTCATACACCGCCATCAGCCCCGGATGGTTCAACCCCGCCGCCGCTCGCGCCTCCTGCTCAAAGCGCCGCAACCGCTCCGGGTCTGCGCTGAACGCCACTGGCAGGACCTTGATCGCCACCTCGCGTCCCAGTCGCGTATCGCGGGCGCGAAAGACCTCGCCCATCCCGCCCGCTCCCAGCGGCGCAATGAACTCATAAGGACCAAAATGCCGTGCCGGTGTCGCCGTCATCGAATCCCCCGAAAACCTGAGCAGTTTAAGTCCGAGTAGCTCAACGCTCGAAACGAATTATAGCGTTAATCGCTAACCGTCCTCGGTCCGCCTGGTTCTCGCCGCAAATAAAGAAAATGCGGGGCCCGACACCCCGCACTCGCAAAACCCAACAACCGCCAACTAACCACTAACAACTAGCAACTAACAACTAACTAACAACTGCTCTTCAACATCCCATTTCCCAAAAACATCGCCGACAACCGGTCCAGCCCATCGTCATATCTCCGGACCACCGTCCGCATCACGCAATGCATCAGCTTCGCCGTCTCCTCCAGCGTATAGTTCTGCATCACGATCCGCTGCAACAGCGCCTGCTCGAACGGATCCAACCGCTTGATGCACCGCTCGACATCGCACACGAAGATCATCCCGTCCTCAAAGCTCGACAGCTTGTAATCGCTCGACCTCGCCCGCAGAAAGCCCAGCCCCTTGCCCAATGGCGCCGGCAATCTCCCCAGCTCCACCGATATCCGGAAATATCTCCGCACCACATTCGCCGTCGTCTTGCGGTAAAGCGACAACTCGTCCGCCTCATCCCACGTACAATCATCGTCTTCCGCCGCCGCCATTATCGTGACCACTCTCATCGTCGCCATTAGTTCACTCCTCCTTCTTCGTGATTCACCTTGCAAGTCCCCGTGGGCCGTCCCACCATCAGTCCTATCGAAGCCGGCATCTCCACCTTCTTGAGCCATAGCGCGCATCGTTTGCAATATCGCTCTTCCATCCCGATCTCCCGGCACCACAGCGCGCCGCACCGCTCGCATACCTTCAGGCTCATCCGGACTTCCACTCCCACTGCCTCTCTCATTGCCAACGATGTTTCCTCCCTCAGCAAAAATGCCCTATACCCCGCAGCCTCTCTGCGGAATACAGGGCTCGTTTCTTGATCGACCGACCTGTTGTGCTATTTAGTTTTTGCTGTTCTTTGCTTCTGCCAATCTGTTACATTCTTGCTGCCGCCCTTCGCGGCGACTCAAACAGCCCTTCCTCGTATCCCGTCCGCTGCACCGTGCCGTTCTTCACCACTATGCACAACCGCCCGCTGAACCCGAGTTCCCTCAGCAACTTCTCCGTTGACGCCGACAACAACTCCGAGTGCCGCGCCTTCCTCC
>JBDTLH010000198.1:0-14950 GCA_039934875.1 Acidobacteriaceae bacterium
AGTATTCACGCCGGGGCAGGGTTGATGTGGCAAATGCGCGCAAGCCTTGCCGCGTCAGTTGCCGGGCTGCATCCTGGGCTGCGCTGGTCGAAGCGAAGAGTCCGTAGAGCGTGGACCCGGAGCCCGAGAGCGAAGCGAAGACCGCTCCTGCACGTTCGAGTGACAGCTTACTCTCTCTTAATTCCGGATGTAGGGGAAAGACGACGCGTTCGAAATCGTTGACTGCCCCGGTACGGACTAGGTCGAGAAGCGGTGCCTCGGCCCGGTTTCCGCTCTTTGCCTCAGCGGAAACACCGGTGTGAATGCCGTTCAACCAGCTATAGAGAGACTGGCTGAACATATCTAGTCTAAGGGATTGTTGCTCCGCCGTCAATCCGTCCTCCCGCAAGAGCGCATCCCAGTCGGAAAATGCCTGCGCCGTGCTCACTCCAATTCGTGGCGCCACTACCACCAGCGGCAGCGCCGCGATCTCGGGCAGAGGGAAGACCTGCTCTCCGCGCCCCATCCCGAGCGACCATCCGCCAAGCAAGAACTGCGGCACATCCGACCCGGTCGCAACGCACAGAGCATAGCGCTCCCGCGGCGGCAAATCGATCCCCAACTCTCGCTCTGCCGCCAGCAGCGTTGCCGCCGCATTCGACGAAGCAGCACCCAGACCTCCCTGCACCGGCACCCCCTTTTCAATAGAAATCAGCAGCCCGGCCGGCTGCCGCGCCCGCTGCAACAATTTCTCTGCGATACGGTAGCAGGTATTCGTCTCATCGCAGGGGACCCTGCGCGCGAACTCCGCTGCCAGCTCATCGCCCACCATCGCCCCTGGGGCGCCCCGCGCGCATACCTCAATGCCCGCGCGCGAGCGCCGCTCCACCGTGATCACATCATGCGCGGCGATGCTGTGATAGCAGGTCCGCAGGTCATGGAAGCCGTCCGCGCGCACTGGCCCAAGGGTTAGCCCGAGATTGATCTTGGCAAAGCTGCGCACTCGCGTGGACATGCGTTCAGTCTATCAATCGGGTCGGACCACGCCTCTCGGGTCGCGGGTCACGAGTCACAGTAATGGTTCGCGAAGTCACCCGTCGCGGCTCACCAGCATAAAGCCCCTGCCATGCTGGCGCGGGTAACTTCTCTGCGAGAGGGTAACTCAACTCTTTGCGCAACGGTTATCTGGCGCGTCGGGGCCGTTCACCCTTACAGTTCTGAATACCTTGCCCCGCTTTATACAAAAGCCGTTGGTCTTCGTGCTCGAAGACGACGCCTCGCAGCTCGAAATCGTCTGCGCCTATCTGCAGCAACTGGGATACGAGACCGCCGGGTTCTCCGCCGCCCAGCTGCTGCTCGCCGACCTCGATGGGCGCGACCCCTTCGCCGTGGTCACCGACCTCGACCTGCCCGGCATGGATGGCCATACGCTGGCGCTCAAGATCATGGACCGCAACCCCAATGTGCCCATCATCGTCCTCAGCGGGCGCTCGGAAGGCCGCGACCTGGGCTATGCTCAGGCGGTGATTCCGAAAAATACTCACGCGCTCGCCGCCCTGAAGGCAGCGCTCGAAGAGCTGGCGCCGCACCGCGGAGATGCTCGGAGTAATTAATCAGTTCAGGCTAGAGCGTGTTAATACTTAGCACCGGGTAGACCCCGGCGGGAGGCGGTTTGGGTAGACCCCCGGCTTCAGCCGGGGGTCTACCCTGGAGCTAAGTGTTAACACACTCTAGTTCAGGTTCATACTTCAATAGATGAAGCGCAAACTTGCACAAAATGCGCGAAATTGATGAGAAGGTTGCCGCGGAACGTAAGCAACATGCGAAGCAGCGCCGGGCGTGACCCAAGCGGTTCGAGTTGTACTCTGAGCATCCACTTCCTTCAACTCTCCCGCACGCTACTCGCGCCACACTTTCCCGCGCTACGCTTCAGGCTGGTATCCATTTGTCAAAATTAAGCATCTCTGTACCAACTGTCGGAATCGTGAGCCTCTGATTGCGCCCCTCCGACCCTGCCCCCAGGAGGGCTGAATTGCCCAACTTTGGATCGACCATTCAACCGACGATTCATGACCGCGTACGCCTGCTCATCGCCGACGCCGCATCCGGACGCTTTCTCACCTCCCACTTCACCGCCCGCCACTACCATGTCAGCGCCGCCGCCGATTCCACCGATGCCCTGCGCCTGCTGCGCGCGGATCCGCCCGCCATCGTGCTGCTCGATTCCGAACTCCCGGGCCTTTCCACCTTCGAGCTGCTGGAACGCATTAAGCACGACGTGCCAGAAGCCGCCGTCATCGTCCTGGTATCGGCAAATTCTCCCGATCCGGGCGCCATCTTTCGTCTTTACAAACTGGGGGCGGATGACCTCCTCTCGAAACCCGTCGCCATCGCCGAACTCGAGGAGCGCGTCGCCAAATTCGCTCATCGTAACCCCGGCTCCGGACCTGGCGCCCCGCTTCCATCCGTCTCTCACAAGCTAAACAAGAACACCGATCTCACCCTGCTCTACGGCGCCAGTCCCGCCATGGATGATATCCGCAACACCATCGAACAGGTCGCCGATACTACCGCCACCGTGCTCATCCGCGGCGAGAGCGGCACCGGTAAAGAGGTCACCGCGCGCCTCGTCTTTGCGCACTCCTCGCGCCGCGACCGCCCTTTCGTGAAGATCAACTGCGCCGCCATTCCCGACGAGCTGCTGGAAAGCGAGCTCTTCGGGTACGAGCCCGGCGCCTTTACCGGCGCCAACCGCCAGAAGCTGGGACGCTTCGAGCAGGCCCATCACGGCACCATCTTCCTCGATGAGATCAGCGAAATGCATCCTTCCCTGCAAGCTAAGCTGCTGCACGTATTGCAGGATGGCAGCTTCTCCCGGCTGGGAGGCAAGCGCGAGATCAGCGTAGACGTGCGCGTCATCGCCGCCACCAACAAGCAGCTCGAAGAGGCGGTGATCGCGGGACAATTCCGCGAAGACCTCTTCTACCGCCTTAACGTCATTACCATTCATATCCCGCCGCTGCGCGAGCGCCGCGAAGAGATTCCCGTGCTGCTTACCTTCTTCCAGCAAAAATATAGCGAAGTGTACGGCAAGACCCCGCCTCCATTCAGCGACGCCGCCGTACAGCGCATGATGGAATATTCCTGGCCGGGCAACATTCGCGAGCTGGAGAATCTGGTCAAACGCTACGTCATCGTCGGCAACGAGCCGCAGATCATTCGCGAACTTTCGAGTCCGCGCAATTATTCGGTGTTGTCGCAAATCGCATCCAGCCGCAATCTAGCGCTCGGGGCAAACGGCGCGGTGGCTCCCCCTGAGGCCGCTCCGCGCTCCGCTCGCCCGCTCGCCATCAATGAAAATATGCCTTCGCTGCTTGAGATCGGCCACCGCGCCGCAGTCAAAGCCGAAAACGAGGTGATTGAGCGCGTTCTGCTGGAAACGAAATGGAACCGTCGTCAGGCGGCCAAATTACTCAAAATAAGCTACAAGGCATTCCTGAATAAGCTCAAAGCACTGGAAGAGGAAAAGCAGGGACTCAAAACACCTCCCGGAGGCTAGCCCACAGCAGAGCTCTTCCTAGTGTTGGTACTTCGCTTCCACTTTTGGTCCCTGTCGCGTTCCCTCACTCTTTGTGAGAGCTTACTTGAACGTAACATCAACGATGTAAATTCATCGTTCCGGCAACGATGAACATTGGCTTGACGCCCCATCCGCCGCCTTTACTTTTGCTTTACATTTGACTTTGGCAAGCTACTTGCTCTTCCACTCATCAGCCGAAGAGGCCGCAAACCAACCACGCAATTCCAGCCATTCACCTAGCTTCGACGATTTTTCTGTCGCTCGAAACTGTCAACTGTAGTCGCCCGCCAATGTGAGTCCCCGCCTAAAATCCTCTTCTGATCGAGAGAGCCCGCACCTGCGGGCTCGAACGTTTATACTAAAAAGCAGACCGGATGCCCTGCTTTAGTAACCCGCAAGAGGTTACCACATAAATTAATAATTGAAAAATAAACTTCGCGAAACTAGCAACTCCCAGCAGGGTAGCTGACTCTTATCAACCAAATATCACTAGGGGTGCTCTATGCGCCGTTGCGCTCTCTGCTTTTTCTCTGTATTGTCCCTGATTTTCTTCTCTGCTTGGCTCTTCGGTTGCGGTGGACTAGGCAATTCACCAAAGCCGCCCGCCGCCAGTCCGCAGACGACGCTTGTCTCCTCCGTACCATCGATTAATCCCGGCCAGCCTGCCACCCTTACCTGGACCAGCGCCAACGCGACTTCCGTCTCCATCAGCCCCTCTGTCGGCACCCCGCCACTGCCGCTCAATGGGTCCGTCACCGTCACCCCGGCCCTGACTACCATCTATACCATTACCGCCACCGGTGCCAGCGGCACTACCCCGGCCACCGCCACTGTTACCATTACCGTCGGGTCCACGCCGCCCCCCAAGACCCCTCCCACCGTCACCCTGGTTGCCAGTCCTACCCAAGTCAACTCCGGCCAGCCCTCATCGCTCGCTTGGACCAGCGCCAACGCTACCTCCGTCAACATCGTTCCCAACGTGCTCAACGATGAATTGCCCAGCTACCCGCTGAATGGCTCCGCCAACATCATTCCCCTCACCACCACTACTTACACCATCACCGCCACCGGCCCCGGCGGCACTGCGTCCGCAACCGCGACGGTGAACGTCACACAGGTCCCGCCGACCGTGAATCTGACGCTTCTTCCCACCAGCATCCTCGCCGGAAAGCCCTCTACCCTTTCGTGGACCACCGTGAACGCCGCAACGCTTACTATCGTGGATACCGCCGGTCATCCCGTTACCGTGAAATCCCCCCAGCAGGGTAGTTGCGTGATCAACGGCACCCCGCAGTGCGCGACTCCGCCTCCCGCTACCACTACCTATACCGCGACCGCCACCAGTCCCGCCGGACTCACCGCCACTGCCAGGGCGACCCTTACCGTGTCGAATCTGAGCGTCACGCTCACTGCCCACCCGGCCTCCATCAGGGTAGGGGGCGCTTCCACTCTCACCTTCACCTCGATGAATGCCGTCAGCCTGAGCATCGATCATAATGTCGGCATCGTGAATCCTCCCAGCGGCACTGTATCCGTCTCCCCTCAGGTCACGACCGTCTATACCATCACCGCTACCGACGCCGGCGGAATTCAGGCTACCGCCACCGCTACCGTCGCCGTGGACAACGGCCTGCAAACGCTACAGCACATCATCTTCTTCATCCAGGAAAACCGCAGCTTCGATAATTATTTTGGCAAGCTTGGTGTCTATCGCTCCACAGATCCTACCTGCCCGGGATGCAAGGTCTCTGACATCGACGGCATTGCCGATGACACTACGGTCTCCATTCCTGATCCCCACGGCACCCCCGTCCATCCCTTCCATTCGCAGACCGTATGCATAGACAATCTCTCTCCCTCTTGGGATGAGAGCCACGCGGACGTGGACCTGCATAACGGTGCCTACAAAATGGATGGCTTCGTAAGAGTAGCTGCCGCAACCGGCGGCGCCAACGATCCTCTTGGCCACCGCGCCATGGGCTACTACAACCAGACCGATCTTCCTTACTATTACGAACTGGCGACCCAATATGCCACCAGCGACCGCTGGTTCGCTCCTGAACTCGCCAACACCATTCCCAACCGCATGTATCTCTTCACCGCGACCTCTTACGGTACGACGTATCCGGAAGTGCCCTACCAGAACCCCCTCTCCACCCCGCCCAATCAGACCGACTACAATCAGCCGACGATCTTTGACGCCTTAGACAAGGCGGGCGTCGAGTGGAGGTACTATTACCAGGACAACAGCACCTTCCTCTCGCAGTTCGATACCTGGAACAACATGGCTGATCGAGGCAAGGTCCGCAATATCAGCGAGTATTACGACATCCTCTCCGGCAACATCCACCCCGGCGAAGACCCAACTCTTGCCCCGGTCGTATTCATCGAGCGCGGCTCCGGCTCGGCGGGCACTGATGAGCATCCCGACGCCGGCAAGAGCATTCAAACCGGCGCCGCCGCCGCCGCCAATATCATCAACGCCTTCATCGCCAGCAAGTATTATGCGACGGGAGCATTCATCCTCTCCTATGACGAGCCCGGCGGCCTCTACGACCACGTCGCCCCGGCGGTCGCCACCCCGCCGGACAGCCTGGCACCCTCCTTGCAGCCTCCTCCCGACGGCACTCCTGTGACTCCGGGCGACTTCAAGAGCACCGGCATGCGCCTGCCGTTCATCCTGGTCTCGCCTTACGTCAAAGCACACTACGTCTCTCATACCCCGATGGACAATACCGCCATTCTCAAATTCATCGAAGACCGGTTTGCTCCCGGAACAAATCTCACTGCCCGCGACGGCGCCCAGTCTCCCATGCTCGAGTTCTTCGATTTCAGCAATCCATCGCTCTTGATTCCGCCTCCTCTGCCCACTCAACCTACCAACGGCACTTGTAATCCAACGCTGGAGACGCATTAACCCGCGGTCCCTGCCCGTATCCCCGCTATACCGGCGGACGTCTAGAGCAAGAGCATAGCTACAGTACGGTGACGCCAGCACCGGCGGTTCGCCGGTGCTGGCGTGGGCGGCCCGCCCGCGCCTTACACTGACTCGAATACTGCTTTAGCCGTGTGAACTCCGGCTTCGCGGCAGAACCTGTTCATCATCCCGAGTTCTGAACCTCTGGCTTATGCCCGCTGCCCTGTGGCCGATCCTGACTTCTTGCTTCGGCCTCTGCCCCTGACAACTGCCCGCCCTCTGCCGACAACTAATCAATTATGGACACCTATGACCGCTACGGAGACTACGCCCGCGAAGCCAACAACAAAGATTGCAACCATGTTTCCCTGAGCATCGGCTTCGCCCTGCTCGGACTCGCAGCCGGCGCCCTCACTGCCCTGCTGCTTGCCCCCCAGAGTGGAGACGATCTGCGCCACGGAATCCGCCGCACCGCCTACGACGCCCGCAACCGCGGCTCCGACCTGCTCGACAACGTACGCGGAAAGGTAATGCCCTTCCGCAAGCGAGTAGCCAGCAGCTAGTAGCCAGTAGCTAGCAGCCAGTAGCTTCCCTCACCGCCCCAGCTTAAAGTTCACGCTGATCTCCGTCTCCACCTCTACCGCCGCTCCGTTCAGCAAGTAGGGGCGATAACGCCATTGCCGCACCGCCTGCAACGCCGCCTGCACCAGCAGCGGATTGCCGCTCACCGCGCGCAAGGACTGTATCTCGCCGCCCCGGCTGATCACCGCCTGCAACACCACCGTCCCCTGCACCCCTGCCAGCTTGGCAATGCTGGGATACAGTGGCTTCACCTGCCGCACCAGCAGCCCTTCGTCCATGTGAGAAATCCTCACCACCTTCGGCGCATGCGGGGCAGGCACTATCGCCACTGAACGCGGTTCCAGTACGCTGCTCAGCCACTGCGCATTCGGCTTGCCTGTACACGACGGACAAGCGCCATGCGTCAGCACTGGCGTTGGCTCCTGCACTTCTTGCGAGACTCCATGTGGAATCGTCGCGGGCACGACCAGCGCCCGCGTACGCGGCGCCTCCAACGAATGCCCAAACATAGGACTCGATGACGCTCGCGCTACCACCAACTGCATCACTTGCGGCAACGTGATTACCGGATGCGCATCCATATGCAGCGCCGGCGGCGGCTCTACCTTCAGCAAGGGCACTGTACAGATCGCCGCCAGCGCCAACGCTTGAAAACCCAACGACGTAATCGCCGACACCCGGCTGCGCGTCCGCTCCCCCGCCCCCGCCTCCACAAACACCATGCCGTCCATCATGCTCGCATCCTCCTGCAAGCTATAGACACCGCGGAAGGTGATTGCAGATTGCTTATCTCGCACTGGCCGCTGGCGACTGGCCGCTAGCTGCTACTGATCGCCAGCAGCCAGCAGCCAGTGACCAGCAGCTACTCCATATCCCGCCAGTTTGGCCCCACTCCCACGTCCACCTCCAGCGGGACCGACAACTCCGCAACGCCTTCCATCTGCCGCTCCACCAGTTCGCGCATCTCATCCAGTTCTTCCGGCTCAACGTCGAAGACCAGCTCATCATGCACTTGCAGAGTCATCTTCGACCTCAAATGGCCCTCCCGCATCTCGCGATCGATGGCAATCATCGCCAGCTTGATAAGATCGGCCGCCGTCCCCTGCAACGGAGTGTTCACCGCCGTTCTCTCCGCGAACCCGCGCATGTTGGAGTTCCTGGAATTGATGTCCGGAATCGGACGCCGCCTGCCGAACATCGTCTTCACCGACTGGTTCTCGCGCGTCTCTTCGAGCACCCGGTCAATATACGCGCGCACTCCGCTGTAACGCTCGAAGTAGCGCTCGATATACTCCCGCGCCGTCTTCTGATCGATCCCCAATTGCGCCGCCAATCCGAAGGGCGAGATGCCATACACGATTCCGAAGTTCACCGCCTTTGCCCGGTTGCGCGTGGTCGAGTCGAGCTCCTCCGGGGTCAAGCCGAAGACCTCGCAGGCGGTCAGCGTATGGATGTCTTTGCCCGTTCGGTACGCGTCGAGCAACAGCCGGTCCTGGCTGAAGTGCGCCAGCAAGCGCAGCTCGATCTGCGACTAATCGGCGGACATCAGCACGTTCCCCGCCCGGGGCACGAATGCCGCCCGGATCTCCCGTCCCAACTCCGTCTTGATGGGAATATTCTGCAAATTGGGGTTCGTCGAAGAGAGCCGCCCCGTGGCCGCTACCGCTTGATTAAACGTGGTATGCACTCGCCCCGTCTTCGCGTCCACCAGCAGCGGCAGCGCGTCCACATAAGTTCCCTTTAGCTTCATCAACTGGCGGTACTCGAGCACCAGGCGCGCAATCTCATGCGCCTCCGCCAACTCCTCCAGCACATCAGCGGCCGTCGAAACCACGCGCCCTTTGCCGTATTTCATCGGCTTCGGCAATCCCAATTTTCCGAACAGCACTTCGCCCAGCTTCTTCGGAGAGTTGATGTTGAAACGCTCGCCCGCAATCGTGTAAACCCGCTCCGCAATCCCGCTGCTCTCCCGCTCCAGAAATTCCGAGATACGTGATAATTCGTTAAGGTCGATCGCCACGCCAGCGCTCTCCATTCGCGCAAGAATCGGCACCAGCGGCAGGTCAATGGTCTGGTACACCTCCCGCATTGCGCTGCTTTCATCGCGAAACGCGCGCGCCAGCCGCCCCGTCACATCCGCTGCCTCCGCCGCCCGGCCCGAGAGCTTCAGATTGAACCGGCGCATCGCCGCCTCGCTCAGCGAATGGCTCGAATAAGTAGGATTCAGCAGATACGAATAAAGCGATACCTCATCGCGCACTCCGCGCAACTCGATCCCGAACTCTTCCAGCATTCGCATCGCACTCTTCGCATCCGCCGCCAGCTTGCCGATACGCTCGTCTTCCAGCAATGGCTGCAAAGCCTTCGCACTCTCCCCATCCAGGCGGATCGTGACTGCACTATCCTCACCCCTTGAGACTGCGAGCGTGAATGACGCTTGCTCCGGTTGCACCTGCTTCGCCATGGCGCGCTCCGCGGCTGCGAGCAACGGCATCGCGTCCGCATCATCCTCCACTTCTTCCGAGTCGGAGGCAGCCGCTCTCGCGGAATCGCCCGCCAGAATTGCCAGCGCAAACTCCTCCGCACCCTGCAAATACGACAACACTTCTTCGACCGCCGCGCCTTCGCGATAATCCGCCGTGCTCGTATCCACCTCGCGGATCAGCCCCTTGAGCAGCGTCGTAAACTCAAGCTCGCTGTAAAGTTCCCGCGTGGCCTCATAGTCCGGCTCCTGCGCGCGCATGATCTCAAGATCAATCTCCACCGGAACATGCGTATCAATCGTCACCAGCTCCTTGCTCTTCAAAATCACGTCCGCGTTCGCCTGCAATGACTCGCGATAGGTCTTGCGCTGCACCTCCTCCGCATGCGCAATCGCCTCCTCCACCGACCCGAACCTCTGGATCAGCTCCACCGATCCCTTGTCGCCGATGCCCGGCGCGCCCGGCACATTATCAATCGAATCGCCGCGCAGCGCCATCACATCAATCACCTTGCCGGGAGGAACGCCGATAATCTCCTCGACTTTGGCGCTGTCACAAATAAGATTTTCCTTTGACGGATTGAGCACGCACACATGCTCGCCCACCAACTGCATCATGTCCTTGTCCGACGACACGATATACACCTGGTGCTCCTGCTCCGCCGCCTGCCGCGCCAGCGTGCCAATCACATCATCCGCCTCGAAGCCCTCGGAATTGAGCATCGGTATGCGCGCCGCCTCCAGCGCCCGCCGGATATACGGCACCTGCTGCCGCAAGTCCTCCGGCATCTCCGCGCGATGCGCCTTATATCCGAGATATTCGCGCTCCTGAAAGCTCTGCGTCTTGGCGTCGTACTTGCGGATGGACTTGATGCCCTTCGCCTGCTCCGCGCGCAGCGTCGGCCCGCCCTCCCAGATCGCCGCGATATATCGCGGGCCAAAATCCTCGCGCAACTTGTTAATCATGTTCACGAAGACAAAGATCGCCGCCGTCGGCAATCCCGTCTTCGTGGACATCGGACGCTGCCGCGCCATCGCATGATACGCACGAAAAATAAATCCCATCGTGTCAATCAGAAATATGGGAGGCTTGCCGTTCGTGCTATTCGCTTCAGATTTACGCGCTGGATTCACCCTCTGAGCTTATCGCAGTCGCGCAGTAAATTTCACCACCGCAGCGCTGAGGTAGACCCCCGACTTCAGTCGGGGGATAAGTTGCCGAAACAAAACGGCTTTAGCCGCTGAGGGCCAACCCGTCTGAAAACTAATTGTCTGCCCCTCATCGCACATTCGGGTCCCTCACATCCCCGAAAAACACCGCATTCATCAGCAGCCGCGCCGTCCCATCCCAATGCCCGCGAAACAGCGGAGTATCCGCGAACAATATGACCTCGCCCCGCCCCATATCCTCGCGAATCGCATACGCGGTGTTCGCCAGCTTCTTCTCCGTCTCCGGCGTGATCTGCCCGCTCAATTTGAGCTCGCCCTTGCCGAAATAAACCGGGTTCTCGCCCTTCTCGCTCAACTCCAATACTGGAGCAGTCGAGTCCAGCACCGGCAGTTGATCGCCAGCCAGCCCGAATCCCAGAGGATCGGTATTGTCCAACTGCGCCTGCAAGATCGTCCCCGGGATCAGCTCATTGCGATACTCCGCCTCCCGGTCCGCATACTTCATCAGCTTGCGCTTGAGCGCCTCTTCCTCGTTCTTTTCGGAACCAGCGCCCTTTTCGGAACCAGCGCCCTTTTCCGAGCCGGCGTTTTTCGCCGCGGCCTCTGCCGGCTTCTGCCCCGCAGGGGTGGCCGCCGCCGTAGCCGCCGCACGCTCCGCCTCTTGCCGCGCCTCGTCCGCCTCGCGCATCACCAGCCTGTAAGTCACGTCGGTCAGCCCCGATTGCTTCTTGGTCGCCCACACCGCCCCGCCGCGAATCGCGATCAGCACCCCGCCGCCCTGCACCCACTCCCGCAACTTTGCGGTCATGCCCTTGTCCAGCAGTTTTGCATACCCGCTGCCGTCTCCGCGATCGGCGGGCAATATCAGCACGTTGTAGTTGCTCAGCTCCACCCCGCGCAGCGCCTCCGCCCGTATCGGAGCGAACGGCATCTTCATGTGGTTATCGAAGTAGTCCCAGATCGCCCCATACTCCGTCGGACTGGTCGGCGTATCGCTCAGCACCGCCACCCGCGGCTTGCGCAAAAACCGCAGGTTGCGCGATCCCAGATCAGTCCCGCTCTCCGCCAGCAGCGTCGGTACCGCCACGATGCGCGCATGCTCCTCCGCCGCCAGCCGCTGCATCCGCTGCCCCAGGTCCGCGGGATTCCCCTCCACCGGCACCACAATCGCACCCCGTCCGAAGCTCTCGCCCTTCACCATTGAGGGCTTGATCGTCACATACGCGCGAATATTCTCGTCGAGCAATCGCGCCAGCGACGCCATTGCCGCCGACTGCTCCCATGGGATCACATACGCCGCCGCATGTTCCACCGCGCCAAAATTGCTCTGCCCTGCCGCACCCAGCGCCTCCCCGCGCAGCGGCCTCGTCACCTGATACGCCTCCAGGTCAAGCGAATACGGCAGCGACCATCCGCTCACATCATAAAAATAATTGAGGCTGGGTTTAGGCTGCGGCTCCAGCAACGCCCGCGCCAGAAATCCCAGCGGTTGCGCTGTGTCAATCAACAAGCTTCCCTTCGGAAGCGTTTTGCGCGCGACACTCTCGCCCCCGTAGCTCAACAATCCCTCCGGAGTGATCTCCGCCCCAAGCTGCTCAACCTCAATCCCCTCCTGCGTCAATATCTTCGCCGCATGCTCCAGGCGCTGCGGATCACTCCCCGGCAGAATCACATACTGCTTCACCGTCTGCTTCGCCGCATCGTCTATCGCCGCGCGCCGGAAGTTGTAGAAGTCCATCAGCCGCTCCTGCCGATGCTGCACGGTCACGTCAATCGTCGCCAGCGATGCGATAAAGTGGCGCGACACCCGGTCCCGCAACGTCAGCAATCTTTGGTTGTCCGCAAGCTGCACCGCCAACCCCGCGCCGCCGCCGCCCGCCATCTCATACGTCATCCCCACCGCGCCATTCAATGACGGCCACGAATCTCCATAAGAGGGATAGAACAGGTCGTATCCCTCGCGCGTGAAGTAGCGGAAGCCCCAGCGGTCGAACGCCGCCGCATTCGCCTCGCCATAAATCTTGAACCACTTGTTCAGTTGCGGGATCAGCGGCGCATAAATCGGCCCCGCCGGCGGCGCAAAATAATAGCTGTCGCTCGCGCCTTGCTCGTGCAAATCCACATGCACCTGCGGCTGCCAGCGGCGATAGGCGGCCACCCGGTTGCGGCTCTCCGGTTGCGATTGCCATGACCAGTCGCGGTTCAGATCAAATAAATAATGATTGAAGCGCCCTCCCGGCCAGGTCTCATCGTGCTCGGCGGCAAAGCGATCAGGTCGCGCCTCCGTCCCCTCATGCGTGCGGTAAAACTGCACATAGCGCTCCCGCCCATCGGGGTTCTCCACCGGATCGAGGATGACCACCGCCTGGTCGAGCCACTGCTTGGTCCGCGGATCTTCGCTCGCCAGCAGCTCATACGCCACCTGCATCGCCGCCTCGGTCGAGTTGGCCTCATTGCCATGGATGTTGTAGCTCATCCACACCTCCACCGGGCTCGACCCCGCGATCTGCCGCGCCCGCGCCTCCGTGGTCTTGCGCGGATCGGTCAATTCCAGCACCCCGTTGCGGATCGCATCCAGCTTCGCCATATTCGCCGCCGACGTAATAATCAGCGTGTACTGCGTCCGCCCCTCCACCGACTTTCCGAACCCCTCCAGCTTCGCCCGCTCCGGCGCGGCGGCCACCAGCGCCTGCAGATACTTCTCTAGTTGATCGTAGGGCGTGAACTGCTCGCCGATCTTGTACCCCAGCACCTTCTCCGGCGCGGGAATCGCCGGATTGTAACTCTGCGATGGATGCAGCGGATCGTTGCCGTTGCTTACGCCTTGCGCACCAGCCATGCTGATTGCGACCAGCATCACCAGCAATACTAGAGGGAACTTTCGATGCATTTTCATAGGAACCAGCGAATGTATCCGTCGAGTGGGTACCAAGTCAATGAGGAATCAACCGGGGACAAGGACCAGGGACATGGATTTAGGCGGCCTTCAGCCCCGCCGGAGATTGCCCCAAACACGCATTCAGCGTCCATTCATGGTGAAGTGCAGGGTAATTTCGATCTCCACCTCTATCGGCTGTCCGCACATTATGAACGGGGTATAACGCCACTGTTTCACCGCCTCCTCCGCCGCCGCATCCAGCTCTGCGCCCGCCGTCTGACCAACACCAACCTTCCGCTTTCTTCCGTTGTATCCTCCCGGCTTCAGCCCACAAAAGATTCTGGGTAGACCCCCGGTCTCAAAAAGATTTCGGGTAGACCCCCGGCTTCAGCCCAAAACAAAACTCCGGGTAGACCCCCGGCTTCAGCCGGGGGATACGCACCTTTGCCGAAACGCGGCTTTAGCCGCCGAGGTCTGCTCCGTAGAAATTCTTGTCAAGCTGTCAAACTAGTAAACTTCACCCCTAACCCACTCACAACAATAGACATATTTATTTTCAATAATTGTCACTTTCTCCCTATGCAATAGGCTATACTCTAATTAATAACAATATCTCTCAGGCGCACCCACCACGGTGCGCCTTTCGCTTTTGGAGCACCGGCTGCTAGCCGGTGGTAGAGCGGGCTGCCAGCCCGCTCTTTTTCGTCTACCCTCCCCCCGGCCACCCTACGGTGATCCCCCGCACCTACGGAGATCAAAAATATCTCCCAGCCACCGCAAGCTGAAGCCGATAGCTGATAGCTGGTAGCTGGTAGCTGATAGCTGTCCGCCACCAACCGTAAACCACAACCAGCAGCCAAAAGGAGCCTCATGCCGAACCACAATCACTCACTCTCCACCGACCTCGAACGCCTGGAACACGCGCACCAGGCCCCCCGCTGCATCCACATCAAAACCAACGGCACCCGCTGCAAATCCCCCGCCCTCAAAAAGGACCTCTACTGCTTCTTCCACCAGCAAATCCACGCCCGCCCCGAATTCGAGCCCCGCAACTTCGACCTCGGCTCCCTCGAAGACGCCAACTCCATCCAACTCACCATCCAGCAGGTCCTGCGCGCCGTCTTGCGCGGCGAGATCGACCCCAAGACCGCCCGCCTCGCCCTCTACGGCTTGCAGATCGCCGCCCGCAACCTCAAAAACTGCAACTTCGAACCCAAAATGGCCGAAGAAGTCGTCCTCGACGACCTGCAATGCGACGACCCCGAATGCGATTGCAATGACCCCAGCTCCCCCGAATGCACCGTCGGCATCAACCAATGGGTCAGCACCGGCGTCAACTTCGACCCCCTCCGCGCCCTCCAC
>JBDTLH010000199.1:0-9481 GCA_039934875.1 Acidobacteriaceae bacterium
TGCTTCGACTACCTCGACGCGCCCATCACGCGCATCGCTTCCATTGACACTCCAGTGCCCTTCTCCCCGCCGCTCGAAAAAGCATTTATGCCCAACGTCGAAGACGTCGTCCGCAAGGCGCGGGAGCTCGCTAGTTACTAATCTGTGCCCCCCTCTGCGGGGGCATCCTGCGCCGCGCGACCTGAAGCTTGTGCTCCGGCAGTCTCACGTTACAAAGCGTACAATTTCCGCCTGCCATGAAACTGGTGCGATGTTCGCTGCTTGCGGTCGCGTTCTCCGCAACACTCCCGGCGGACGCGCAAAATCCGGTTTGTATCCTGAGCCCCCACCCACCCACAACTCCCGCTGTAACTCTGAACGTGCTACCCGGTGAGGGCTGGGCGATCGGTATGATGGAAACCGTAGTGCGCCCCATTAAAGTTTTCGATGATTGGAAACCTGGCCTTAAGCCGATTGCAACATTGCGAGCAGGCGAACACGTAACACTCGCTGGAGGAGTGAACATTGTCAAACGCCCTGATGATCTGGTAACGCTTGTGCCCATCCCTCAGTTGCACGTCGATCAGGGTGTCCACATGTTGCGTTACATCTCTTTTGGAGAAGGTGAGGCGCAACTTTGGGTGCAGGGCTGCTGGTATCCCGATATTGATGCAACTGTGCGAAATGCTGACGGAAGTGGGTATCAGAACCACTACAAAGCCCAGGAAATCCAGCATGGAATACAAATATGGTGGTTTCATATCCGACTGCCTGATGGAACCATGGCATGGGTCAATGGCGGCTTAAGCTGCGCAACCAGGTAAACTATCCCAGGCATATCAATCGTCCGCCCCCAGCGCCGCGATAGCAAGCCCCGTCGCTACCGACGTGAAATTATCGCCCCCCGTCAGCTTCCTGCTCCCGAAACGCTGCTCGAATATCCGGCGTACCGACGGAACGAATGAGCTTCCGCCGGTGAGAAACACCCGGTCGATCTGCTCCGCTGCCAATCCCGCAATTGCCAGTACCTCATCGACACTGCGCTCAATCGAGTGCAGGTCCTCCCCAATCCACCGCTCGAAATCACCCCGCGATACCTGCGTCTCAATCGCAATGCTGGAGAGTTCGAAATGAAACCGCGCCTCTTCCGCCCGCGAGAGCGCGATCTTCGTCTGCTGCACCGCCTGATGCAGCCGGAATCCCAAATCGTCTTCCACCAGCTCGCGCAACGCCGCTAACCGCAGCGGCTGGTTCGCTGTCCGCTGCACTGAGCGGATCGTCGCCAGGGTCTCCCGGCTCTTGAGCAGCGATAGATAATGCCAGCGCTCCAGCCGCGAATAAAACCACGACGGTACGCTCAGGTCCTTGCCAAACGAACGGTATTCCGTCCCGTAGCCAAGCAGCGGCGAGACCACATGGCGAATGATGCGCGTATCGAACGTATCTCCCGCCAACGGCAGGCCCACCGTGGCGAGCACCCCGCCCCGCTCCGCCCGCCCCCGGTGCGAAGGCCCCAGCGCCAGCACAGAAAAATCAGACGTGCCTCCCCCGAAGTCGCCGATCAGCACCACCTCATCGCGTGTCAGCCGGTGCTGATACGTGCGCGCCGCCGCCACCGGCTCATACTCGAATTCGAATTCATGAATGCCGGCGTGCGCAAACGCATTCCGCAGCCGGGCTAGTGCAAGCTGCTCATCCTCAGCCGATTCCGCTCCCACAAACTGTACCGGGCGCCCCACCACAATGCGCCCGTTCATCTCCCCCAGTTGTTCCCGACATCCAGCCAACAGCGCGCGCAGAAACACGGCGACCAGGTCCTCAGCCCCATAGCTTCGCCCATAGATCGCCGTGCTGGTAAAAGTCGCGCTGCCCAGCAGCGACTTGATGGATTGGATCAGCCGCCCCTTCTCCTCATCTGCGAGATACTGCTCAATCGCCTCGGAACCGCAGGCGATGTGGATCTGCCTCCGCCCTTCCGCTTCGCTTCTGCGAAAGTAGAGTATCGAACGGAACGTCGGCGTTGGCTCTCCCAGCAATTGAAATTGCGCGCTGACGACCCCAGGCTCCCGCCCTGCAACGGCCATCGAAACGCAAGAGTTGGTAGTGCCAAAGTCAATGCCGATGCCGATCATTTGCCTGCCAGTGAGCAGCCGCCATTATCGCAGACCGGCCCCGCTCTCAAGCCGCCCGGTCCACCGCTTCGCTCCGCTGCATCCCAGACCGGCGCTTGGCAACCAGCAACCACAGCAGCGCGGTTGGAATCGCAAAGCCCAGATACTTCGCTACACTCGGCCCCTTCGACTTCCATCCGCCATAGACATCCCTGCCCCCCGCGCTAGGAGTGAACAGAGAACCTGAACTGTTTGGCGCAGTCCCCTGCTGCCCCATCTGCGTCTTGTGCGTCATCTTGCCGAGTTGGTTTTCCACCAGCTCTGGCGTCAGCCGATGCTGAAATGCCGCCGCTTTTCCCGACGCGCCGACGATCACCTTCACATTGTCTTCTGGGTGCAACGCCGCCTCGAAGATCGCCTCAATCACTTCCTCAGGATCATAAACCTTGCCCAGCGGCTTCACCGGCTTCCCTGTGTGGTTGGCGGCGTGCCCAAAAAACGGAGTGTCCATCGAAACCGGCTCGATCGTGCATACATGGATCTCGCGCTCGCCATTCTGCTTCAGCTCCTGGCGCAGCGCCATGTCCAGACCGCGAATCCCAAACTTCGATGCCGCATAAGAGCTCAGGTAAGGGGAGCCCACCTCTCCCGCGAACGATCCAACATTGATTAACGCTCCCCTGCCCTGCTCGTGAAACGCCCGCAACGCCTCATAGCTGCCGTACATCGTTCCCAAAAGATTAGTGCGGATCACCTGCTCGTGCTCCTCAATTGGCGATTGCTCGAACTTGCCGACCGTGCCCACGCCGGCATTGTTAATCCACACGTCGATCCGCCCGAACTCGGAGAGCGCCTTCGCCGCCAGATCTCTAACGTCCCCCGGATCGCTCACGTCAGCTTTGATTACCACCGCCTGCCCGCCTGAATTCCGGCATTGCGCGGCAACTTCATTCAGCAGCTTCTCCCGCCGGGCTGCCAGCACAAGATTCGCACCCGCCTTTGCAAACTTAAGCGCCGCACCCTGTCCGAAGCCGCTCGAAGCTCCGGTAATTACGATCGTATGATTGCGCAGTGTCTCCATGAATGGCCCTCTTTCAATAATTTTGTCCTATCTATAAAAAGATGCCTCCACCGGCGGACAAGATGGCACACCCGCACTTTTAGCTGGTCCCCAACCTGGGTAGACCCCCGGCTTCAGCCGGGGGTACGCAATTGAAACGCAAGGGCGCTTTAGCGCCTGAGGTATATATACGCAACTTCCTCCGCACACCGCGCGCTACGCCAACAACCCTTCCCCTTGACACCGACCTGCCCTTGGAGCCATATATGTCGGTATGACACATATGCCTGCAAAGGTCTTTGATCGTGAACTCAAAAAAGGCAGCGCCGAACTGCTCATCTTATCGCTCATCGAGAACCGCCCGCGCCACGGGTACGAGATCAGCAAACTGATAGAGGACCGCTCCGCGGGGGTCCTGCGCTTCAATGTCGCCTCCTTTTATCCCCTGCTCTACCGCCTGGAAGGCCGCGGCTTTATCGAGGGGCGCTGGGTAGAAAAGGCGGGACAGCGCCGCCGGCCGCTACTATCGCCTGACTAAAGACGGCAAGAAAATGTTGAAAGAGCAGCGCAATACCTGGCTCGATTTCGTGAATGCAATCAACCAAATCACCGGGGCCGAAAATGCCTGATTGGTCGAAACAAATCGCTTCCCTTCTCGCTCCGCGAATCCGCGTTCGTTGCGAATCCGCTGAGCGCTCTCGCTTTCTCCGTCACTCCGCGTCTCCGTGGTGCAATGGTCCTGCACCACGTAAACTGCATCTACCCTTAGTTGCACGACCCGAAAGCGCACCCATGAAATCATCCGCCCTCTTGCTCTTCATTGCTCTCCTGCTCGCTGCATGCTCTCCCACCCCCAAAACCTCCACTGAATCGAAGCCCGCTGCCGCCGCCAAATCGGCGACTGATCTCGCCACCGGACGCATTGCCCTGGGGCGCATGAACATCCCCGCCCACATGTGGGCCGCGGACATCCAACCCGTCCACCTCGAATCCGAGCCTACGCCCGATGCCGACGGCGCTGGCGGTAAGTCGGCGGTCTGGCGCAGCGAGTGGGTCTCGGTCGCCAAGCGTTCGGCCAAGGATTTCACCTGGTCGGGCAGCGCCGCCGCGAACGAAGACTCCTCCTCTCGTGGCCTGACCGCCGGCAGCGAGAGCTCCTGGTCGCCCGCCAATACCTCCATGGCACCCTTCTTTCCCGGATACCTCAAGGTCGATTCTGATCAGGCGTATGTGACTGCAAAGAAGAAACTTACCGGTAAAGACAAAACCACGCCGGTGAAATATATGCTCTCTTTCGACGGCCGTAAGAACCTGCTGATCTGGCACATCAGCTTTGGCGATACTAGCCCGGTGACCATCGATATCGACGCCACCACCGGCGCTTACATTCGCACCGAGCACTGAGGTCTGAAAAGCCTTCAAAAAGAGCTTGAAAGAGCTTAAACGTAATATATTTTCATCAATTTTTCGCGCTTTTTTTGTGACTTTTCAAGTTAATTTGCAGAGCAAATCGCTTGTTGCTGCAATGTGGCTAATTGGCCGCATCCCTGTTTTGCAAGCGCAATCATTTCAGCAAGTTGCGCATCATCGAAGGGGGCCTGTTCGGCGGTCGCCTGAACTTCGACCAATTTGCCCTCTCCCGTAAGTACCACATTACAGTCGACTTCCGCGCGCGAATCCTCCTCATATGCCAAATCGAGCATAATCGCCCCATCCACGATCCCCACGCTGATCGCCGCCACAGAAGCATTGATAGGAAAGGACTTAATCGATCCCGCCTCCTGCAACTTCCGGCAGGCGATTGCCAAAGCCACGTAAGCCCCTGAGATTGAAGCAGTTCGCGTCCCTCCATCGGCCTGAATCACGTCGCAGTCGAGGTGGATGGAGCGCTCTCCGAGCAGCTTCAAGTTCGCGGTGGAGCGCAGGCTGCGGCCTATAAGTCGTTGAATCTCATGGGTCCTACCGCCAATGCGGCCCCTGGCGGCCTCGCGCGGAGACCGGGTGAGGGTAGCGCGGGGGAGCATGCCGTATTCGGCGGTGATCCATCCTTTGCCGCTGTTGCGCAGGAAGCTGGGGACCGACTCTTCGATGGAGGCAGTGCAGATAACCCTTGTGTTTCCAATCTCAATCAGGGCAGAGCCCTCGGCGGTGGAGATGAAGTCGGGGGTAATTTTCACCGGACGGAGGTGGTTGAGGGCGCGATGATCGGAGCGGTAGATGGTCATTCCAAGAGTCTAGCAAGACGGCGAGATTAGCTCAGGGCTATAGTTCCTGCGAGTAGGCTGACGATTAAAGTTGCGGCTCTTTCTGCTGCCACAGTCGTAAGAAAATGATTTAGATACTAATTCAGGATAAAAAAATGGTCTCGAAAACGTGCTTTTTTGATGCGTTTTTTCACGTTTTCGATATCTTTTCGACGAATTCTTGAACGTGAACAGGCAACCGGTTGGTTGCGTGGTAACTAGAGAGAGGAAATACCGCACACCCGGACTCTTCCAACCACCGCACGACACCGGGCACCCGGCCCCAGTTTTACCTATCACAGCGAAGAGGATCAAACTGCTTGAACACGATGAAGAAAATAACCCCCTCCGATAATTAGAGGAAAGAACATTGCTATATACGGCCAATGCGGAGGGCGGAGTCACGCATCTGGTTGACTATTGTAGTAAATTTTTACGAATCACCTATGGCTATCCGCTACTTGCGATTGGCGGCACACCCCGGAGCGCTGCGATGCTTCTAAGGACGGAGACGATAGATTATTTGGGAGAAGCTATGGCGCGAAATATAAAGAGAAATATTTTGACCGCGGACCAGGCGGATTTGGCGGGGATTGAGTTGCGGGGCGAGTCGCGGAAGAAGGATGCGGGTGAAGGCCAGTATTGGCGTAAGCCGTTTGCAAGCGGAGAGGATTGGATTAACCAGGGCAGCCGCTGGGCGGAGAAGAAAAAGGTGTCGCAGGCCGATTTACAAGATGCGATTCTTGGTTCCGCACCGGGTTCCGACAATTCGCGTTCCCAGGGGAAGCCAGAGTATGAAGATCAAGGTAGCTGGGAGCACTCGACCACGGAGGAGCGCAGCCAGGACTTCCGGGCGGAGAAGTCCGATTTCGGCGGTTCCGGCAATGGAGATAAGGGCTTCAGTGCTGGGGGCGAGAAGCGGGGAGGCAATCTCGGCATCTCGATTTTGATCGGCCTGGGGGGAGGCTTGGCGGCGACGTATGTAATGACGCAGGCACAAAGCGCGGTCAAAAAGCTGAAGACGAAGCCCGCATCAGAGAAACCGAAATCACGAGAGCAACAGGAGAGAGAGGTCAGCGAGCAGTCCACGGTGAAGATCGCGGACAAAGTTTCGAGCGCGGTCACCGATCATGAGGTGCCACAGGAGCAGAAGCAGAGCGCCGGCAACGCGGTCCACTATAGCTTTGGCACGTTGATGGGCGGAGTGTACGGGGGGATGGCGTCGCTGCTGGATGATGCGCCGCTGGGCACCGGCTTGCTATTTGGGATTGGCCTGTGGCTGGCGGCAGATGAGTTTGTATTGCCGCAACTGGGACTGTCGAAGTCTCCGACGGAGCGGGGCTTGAAGGAGCACGCCTACGAGGCATCGGCGCACGCGGTTTATGGGCTTACGCTGGACGCGGTGAACCAGTTGAGGAAGCGGGTGGCGTAGCGCTGGACTGGATGAAGAGAAAGAGGAACCGCTGTGCTTACACTGGGCAGCGGTTTCGCTTCGTCTGTGCTGTCAGCCAGCAGCTTCCGGCCGCCAGCTACCAGTTGAGGGAGAGGCGGCATCGGCGGCGGATGCAATCTGTAGAATGTAGAGAGGAACAGAGAGAATAAGCCAGAAGCTAGAGACCAGTCGCGAGATGATTTATTCGATTGTGAAATATCCGGAGGCGGTGCTGGAGACCCCGGCGGGCGATGTCACGGAGTTCAATTCCGGGCTGGCAAAGCTGGTGGAAGACATGTTCGAGAGCATGCATGTGGCGCGCGGGGTGGGCTTGGCGGCGCCGCAGATCGGCATCTCGCAACGGGTCGCGGTGATCGATTGCTCGATCGATCACGATGATGATGACGCGGGGAATGGGGACAAGCAGAAGGCGCAGCGCGTGGCCATCATCAATCCTGAGATTATTCACCGGGAGGGGCGGGTGAACCAGCAGGAGGGCTGCCTTTCGCTGCCCGACATCCGGGAGAACGTGACACGCGCGAAGAAGGTGCGGGTGCGGGCGCAGAATGTGAAGGGCGAATGGTTCGAGATGGAGGGGGAAAACCTCTTCGCGCGCGCTTTTCAACATGAGATCGATCATCTGAATGGCATCCTCTTCATCCGGCACGTCAGCGCGCTCAAGCGGGATTTAATCAAGCGCAGGATACGGAAGCTCATCAAAGAGGGGAATTGGTAATTGGGTAATTTGTAATCGGGTAATCTGAGGCCGAGAAGTGGTTGCCGGCGAGTGGGCGCAAGGTCTTCGTGAAGGAGAGCGCCCTGTGATTTTCCGGAGAGATGAAAGAGCAATGAAAGAAAAGAGGGACACCCTACCGTTAGAAGATATCAAGCTCAACGTGAGATTGAAGCTCTTCGCGTTGTGGTCGTCCGTCATGTTCTTTTACATCTATGGAGACTACTTCGAGCTTTACCAACCCGGAAAATTGCAGGCGATGATCGCAGGAAGGACGGCCCTCGGCGCGGTCTCGCAGGGGATCCTCCTGGGCATGGCCGCGGTCATGGTAATTCCGGGTCTCATGGTTTTTCTGTCACTCGTCCTGCCTTCACGCGTGAATCGCTGGTTAAATGTCGTTTTCGGCGCAGCGTATACAGTGATCATGATTCTGGCGATCAAGGGTGGTTGGCACTTCTACATCTTTTTCGGATTGATAGAAATCACTCTGACGGCACTCATCGTCTGGTATGCATGGACCTGGCCGAAGCAACAAGCCCGCTAGCGTCACAAAATTACCCGATTACCAATTACCCGATTATCAATTTCATGCGTCTGGTCTTCTGCGGTACCCCACAATTCGCCGTCCCCACGCTTGACCGGCTGCATGCAGCCGGACACGAGATTGCGCTGGTGGTGACGCAGCCCGACCGGCCTAAAGGACGGGGGATGGAGCTGTCGGTTTCGGCGGTGAAGCAGCGGGCGCAAGAGCTTGGTCTCGAAGTCGCGCAGCCCGAGCGGATCAAGAAGAACGAGGAGTTCCGGCAAAGGATGGAGGCCATCGCGCCCGACGCTATTATCGTGGTGGCGTATGGGCGTATCGTTCCTGGCTGGATGCTCGACCTTCCGCGCTATGGCAATCTGAATCTGCATGGCTCGCTATTGCCGAAGTATCGCGGCGCCGCGCCCATCCAGTGGGCGATCGCGAAGGGAGAAACCGTCACCGGAAATAGCGTGATCCGGCTCGATGAGGGCCTCGACACGGGAGACATTTTGTTTATGCGCGAGGCGGCGATTGCGCCCGGCGACACCAGCATGACTCTCATGCCCAGGTTGGCCGAGGACGGCGCGGAGTTGATGCTCGAAGTACTGGCACAACTTGAAGCCAACACGTTATCAGCAAAGAAGCAGGATGAGGGGCAAGCGACGCTCGCGCCCATTCTCACAAAAGAGGATGGCCTGGTGGATTTCGAGCGCACGGCGAAGGAGATACACAATCGCTTTCGCGGCTTTCAACCATGGCCGGGCGCTTACAGCACATTTCGCGGTAAGAAGTTGACCATCCATGGCTGCCATTTGACGGATGAGCCGGGCACGGACGCCGAGCCGGGAGCGTTGCTGATCGAACATACGGGCGATTTGTCTGTGCACTGCGGACGCGCCACCCTGCTGGTGCTGGACGAGTTGCAACTGGAGGGAAAGAGGCGGCTCAGCGCGCGCGAATTTCTCAACGGATACCAATTGCATTCGGGCGAAATGCTGGGGCAGTAGGCATGCCCGTCTCTCCCGCCCGCCGCTCCGCATTCGAGATTCTGATGCGCGTCGAGCAAGAGGACGCTTACGCCTCCGAGCTGCTGCATTCCGCAAAACTCGACCCGCTCTCTGCCGAAGATCGCGGGCTGGCGCAGGAGATTGTAATGGGGGTGCTGCGCTGGCGCTCGCGCCTCGATCAGGAGATTGCGTTTCACAGCTTCACTCCCCTGGGCAAGCTGGATGCGGCAGTGTTGACGGCGCTGCGAATGGGCGCATATCAGTTGCGCCATCTCGACCGGGTGCCGCGCCATGCCGCCGTCGATGAGTCAGTGGAGATGGTGAAGAGCGCGGGCAAGGCGTCTGCCGCGGGGTTGGCGAATGCGGTGCTGCGAAAGATCGCCGCTGGTGCGA
>JBDTLH010000200.1:0-6824 GCA_039934875.1 Acidobacteriaceae bacterium
ATATATCCGTCACCTCCATGCTGCGGATAATTCTCCCTTTCTGTTTCCAGACGTTTTTCATCGCGATAGCAAGCTCCGGCGAGAACCACTCATCGATCTCCTCGATCTCCGGACTGGAAGAACTCCCGTTTGACCGTGCTCTCCGATACAGCGGCCGCTCCACCGTTTCTCGATATGCGGTGAAGCCCTCAATTTCGTCCACACCAAGATCCACGCTCGGCTTGCCTCGCAATGTCATGCGGGTTGGCGGCGGCGGTGCTCCATGAGTATTGGGGATTGGCTGAAACTGCATCCGATAATCGTGAACGATGACGTCTTGTTCTTCAGGATCAACCGTGTACTCGACCTGTTTAACAGGATCATAAATTTTCACCACGTGAGCCGTGAGATAGTAACCTCGAACGACCGAAAATGCGACCACCTGTTCTTTATATATGCGCCCCACGCTGTCACGCGCGATCTTTGCCCGCAGTGGCGCGCGTTCCACAATTTTGCCGGCATGCCAAACTTTGTACGGAGCATACACACATGTCGCAGTGAACGGCTTTTCTTGTATAGCCAGAATGATGTCCGGGGACACGGTTAGCACCAATCCGTAATCTTTCCTGACCTGCTTCTTTGCCTCCGCGAGTACTTTCTGATATTCCGTCGGCAGCGCCTTCTGATATTCCGTTTGCGCAAAAAGCAATCCAGATGAAATGAGCAAGACACACGCAAAGATAAACCGCACTGCTTTGTCTAACACTTGAAACCTCGTTTACGAAAAACCCATGCCCACCATACGCCTTCCGCGCCCGATGCCGGCAGATGGCTGCCCGTTTACCAGCTACGCGGTCCTCGTCACGCGCATAATCCCATCCACCGGCAAATCCAGCATCGGCGAATCCGAAAGCCGCTTGGAAAAAAACAGGACCTCAAGATTTTCGATTTCGCGGGTCTCAGGATTAAGCCGCACGACAACATCGTCCCCCAATTCCTCGCTCTCTTGCTCGGCATAGGGTGCGCAGCGGTTTATGTACAGAATGTCAGCCTCACGATCCAACTCGAATTTCAGGTGCGTGTCCATAACACTTCTCCTCCCACCAGCCGTCGCCTTACGTAATGCTCGCCTCTTCATACGTCCCATACACGTCGCGCAGCGCATCCGAGACCTCGCCCACAGTCGCATAGGCTTTCACCGCCGCCACAATATAGGGCATCGTATTCGCATCCGATATCTTGCCGTCGCCGCGCACCACTGGCTCCTGCTCCGCCGCGCGCTTCAGTGCATCCAGCCGCCGCCCAACCTCTTCATTCGACCGCTTCGCCCGCAACGTCTTCAGCTTCTTCATCTGGTTCTCGCGCGTGGTCTCGTCAATGTAGAGAATCGGATGCGGTTGCTCTTCCATTGTGAACTCATTCGCCCCGACCATGATCTTCTCTTTGGCTTCGAGCGCCCGCTGGTATTGGTAGCTCGCTTCGGCAATCTCCCGCTGCGGATACGACTTCTCGATCGCCTTCACCATCCCGCCCATCGCATCCAGCTTCTCGACATAGTCAAAAAACCCCTTCTCCATGTCGAGCGTCAGCTTCTCCACAAAATAACTGCCCGCCAGCGGATCGATCGTGTTCGCCACCCCCGACTCATACGCAATGATCTGCTGCGTCCTGAGCGCAATCCGCGCCGCCTCCGCCGTCGGCAACGCCAGCGCCTCGTCATAGCTGTCGGTATGCAGCGACTGCGTTCCTCCCATCACCGCCGCCAGCCCCTGCAGGGCCACCCGCGCGATGTTGTTGTGCGGCTGCTGCGCCGTGAGCGAAACCCCCGCCGTTTGCGTATGGAAGCGCATCAGCGCGGTGCGCGGGTTCTTCGCCTTGAAGCGCTCCGTCATCAAGCGGTACCAAACTTTTCGCGCCGCCCGGAACTTCGCGATCTCCTCAAAAAAGTCATTGTGCGAATTGAAGAAGAAGCTCAACCGTTGCCCAAACTCATCCACATCGAGGCCGCGCTTCATCGCCCATTCCACATATTCCACGCCGTCATATACCGTAAATGCCAGCTCTTGCAGCGCCGTCGAACCCGCCTCGCGAATGTGATATCCGCTGATCGAAATCGTGTTAAACTTCGGCGTAAACTTTGCCCCGAACTCAAACGTGTCCACCACCAGCCGCATCGACTGCGCCGGAGGATAGATGTACTCCTTCTGCGCGATGTACTCCTTCAGAATATCGTTCTGCAGCGTCCCCGATACCTTGCGCAGGTCCGCTCCATTCTCCTCGGCGACCGCCAGATACATCGCCCACAGCACCGATGCCGGAGAGTTGATGGTCATCGAGGTCGTGATCTTCTCCAGATCAATCCCGCGAAACAGTATCTCCATATCTTCCAGCGAATCGATCGCCACTCCGCACTTTCCTACCTCGCCCTCGCTCGCCGCGTGGTCCGAATCGTAGCCCATCAGCGTCGGCAGATCGAACGCCACTGACAATCCGCCGCCGCCCTCCGCCAGCAAATACTTGTAGCGCTCATTCGTCTCCTCCGGAGAAGCGAAGCCGGAAAACTGACGCATCGTCCACAACCGCCCGCGATATCCAGTGGCGTGAATCCCACGCACATACGGCGCCTCCCCCGGATACCCCAGGTCCTTATCATGCGACCAATCCGCAGGCAAGTCCGCCGGAGTATATAACCGGCGCACAGCAGCATCCGACACCGTCGAGAAGCGCGCGTCTCCATGCTCATCCAGGTTGGTCCCTGTCGCCGCCCCTATCGCCCGCTCCGGCGACCTCTCCAACGTCTTCAACAGCGCCCCCTCCGCCCACTTCCGCTCCGCTTCCGATGGCCGCCGCCCCTCGGCAAATACATCCCCCACCGGAGGCTCCGCCGCCGCCGCTCCATGCTGCTGCTCGCCGACCTTGCCCTTTAAGCTCATAGAATGCTGCGCCTCACCGCGAGATTGGGAAAACTCTTCATCATATGAGATGCCGCACTCCACAGCAATGCACATCAAATCAGGCAAATTGGAGGGAACACGTCAGCGATGAACAATACGAACGGTGGCTCCCGAATTCCAAACTGGCCGATTCCAAAAAGAAGATAAAGGAGCGCTTGACTCGTACTGTCTCCACTCCTACGCTTGATGCTTTGCTGGTTAAACCCCACCTCGTTGCTACAATAATCCCAGTGGGGGAGTAGCTCATCTGGATAGAGCACCTGCCTTCTAAGCAGGGGGTAGCAGGTTCGAGTCCTGCCTCCCCTACCATATAGCTGTCAGCTCTCAGCTTTCAGCTCGCATCCTTATATTCTCTGCTTACATGAGCTGAGAGCTATAAGCTGACAGCTACCCATGATCCGCTCCTACCAATCCATCACGCCCACCATCCCCGCCTCCTGCTATGTGGATGAATCCGCCCAGGTCATCGGCGACGTCGTCCTCGGCGAACGCTCCTCCATTTGGATGAACGCGGTGGTGCGCGGAGACGTCCACTCCATCCGCATCGGCGCAAATTCCAACATCCAGGATTGCTCCGTCCTTCACGGCATGCGCTACCGCTTTCCCGTCACCATCGGAGATTGGGTCACCGTAGGCCACAATGTCACTCTTCACGGCTGCACCATTGCCGACCGCTGCCTGATCGGCATGGGCTCCGTCATCCTCAACAACGCCCGGATAGGCGAAGGCTCCATCATCGCCGCCGGTGCTGTCATCCCCGAAAACGCCATCATCGAGCCATATTCCCTACTCGCCGGCGTCCCTGGCAAAGTAAAAAAGAAGCTCACTGAAGAGGACCAGAAAACCATTCTCATGTACGCCCAGAACTACCTCGATTACACTGAGATATACCAGCGCGAGACTGCTGGCCTGTCAGGCAAACGATGAAGTATCTCAACGTCCTTCTCCGCATCATCATTGGCCTGATCGCTCTCGCCTTCGGCTTCTATCGCTTCCGCTACATCCAGCACGATTGGCGCTCCGCCCTCATTATCGCCGTCGGCCTCTGGTTCATCTTCCGCGCCTTTCAGGTCTCGCGCACTGCGCCGCCGCCCCGCCCCTGATACCGATACTCACTTCTTCAACCCCGCCGTCCAATTCTCCATCAGCACCAGCGGCGTCGAGGACTGCTCCGCGCCGGTGATCACAACGAACCGCTGACCATCTTTGGTCACCGCAAATTTCATCCCCTGGTAGCCCTGCAGAAAGTTTGCTCTGAAGAGCGTCCGCACCTCTCCCACTGCGAAGCTGCCGCCACTGCCATTTACCTGCGCCGACAGCATGGCACTTGCGTTCTCCGTCATAAAAAACAGCTCCTTGCCGTCATTCCGCCAGCGCGGCATATCACCGCCCGTTGTCGAGATTTGCCATTTTGCTCCGGTATTCGGGAACGGCGCCACAAAAACTTCGGCGCGCCCTGATTCAGCGGCGACATATGCAATCCACCTCCCATCGGGAGAGAACTGCGCGTCGGTTTGATTCAGCGGCCCAGAAGTATAAGGATAGGGCTTGCGGTCCCCAGACAGAGGCAGTATCCACAAGTTAGCGCCCCCAACAAAGACGAGATTGCGTCCATCGCGAGACCAGTCGCACAGCTCAATGGCAGCCCCGGCAACTGGGGCCAGCAACTCGACCGGCTCACCCGCTCCTGATGCCGCTCGGGCATAAATACCCGTCGTCCCGTGGGCGATGTCCTGGCGGGTATAGGCGATCTGGCTTCCGTCCGGCGACCACACCGGGTCGCCATACTTCAGTCCGGTGGTAAAGGTCAGGCGGGTGCTGATCTTGCGCGCCAGGTCATAGCTAGACATCGCTCCATCGAAAGCGGAGATGAAGGCCAGACTTTTCTCGTCGGGAGAGAGTGCCACATGCGCCACCGCCGCGTCGGCTCCGACCGGACCCAGCTCTTTTCCGCCGCGGTCGAACCACGCCAGCTTCATCGCGTCGGCGCTTCCGGCCTGATACAAAAGCGCGCTATTCTCAGACGCAGTCATCGAGCCATGCCAGATGGTAACGTCCGCTTGCGCGCTGTCCGTCAAGGCGGTGGCTTCGCCTTTGAGCCGCAGAGAATCCGGATCGAAGGGCTGCGCCATCAATGTATTGCCGCGCACAAAAAGCAGATACCCGGAGGCATAGATTGCATTCGATAGATTTCGCAGCAATGGACGGTTCTCTTTGCCGTCCAGCGAGGCCACAAAGATGCGCGTATCGGGACCGGTGGGGGACTCATGGTTAATCGCGATATAAAGAAAATGTTTGCCGTCGGGCAGCAGCCACGGCCAGCGATACGTGGAGTAGCGCTGCGCATCGAGCTTGAGCACATCGGTGGGTGCGCCTCCGGCGGCAGCGACCTTCATGATTCCAGCATTGAGGGTGGGGGAGAAGAGGATGACGCCGTTCGTGCCCCAACTGCCGCCCCGGCCTGAGGACGCATCGCAGATGACGATTGGCACCCCGCCCGCAACCTCGATCCGCCTCAATTTGCCGGCGGAGAAAAAGCCGACCGAGCGGCTGTCCGGTGACCAGAAGGGATAGCTCGCGTTTTCCGTGCCCGGCAAAGGCGTCACCGCTAAATTGTCCAGTGCACGGATATACAGCCTGCTGCCGCCTTCTCCCACTGCGGAAAATACCAGATGGCTGCTGTCTGGGGAGAGCACCGCGGGTCCGGCGCTGTCGCCGACGAAATTCATGGCCAGACCAGCAGGCAGATTCACCTGCGTCACCACCGCTCGGAGCGGCTTCTGGCCGGTGAAGTTCCAGGCTCCAAGCCCGATTGCGCTCAGCACCGCCAGCGCCGCCACTGCCCACGCCAGCCGCTCCCGGCTCTTGCGCCCGTGCGAAACCGTGACCGGGACGCCTACTTGCGACCCACCCTCCGCGATCCATTTGAGTTGCAGCTTTACGTCATGGACAGTCTGGATGCGGTCATCGGGATCTTTCGCCACGCAGGCCTTCACTAATCGGTCGAGCGCCGGCGGAGACATCGGCCGCAGCACGCTGATCGGCTCCGGGTCCCGCTCCAGCACCGCCGCAATTACGCTGGCCGTCGTCTTGCCTTCGAAGGCGCGCTTGCCCGTCGCCATCTCATACAACACCGCTCCAAGAGCAAAAATGTCCGAGCGCGCGTCCGCCTCCTTGCCCTCCACCTGCTCCGGAGACATGTATTGAAACGTCCCCACCACCGTGCCCGCCGAAGTAAGTGGCTTGTCGGGAGCAAACGTCACGCCGGACAAACTCGACGCCGATACCGCCGCCACCGCCGACTTCGCCAGCCCAAAATCCATCAGCTTCACGCCCGATTTCGTTAGCATCACGTTGCCCGGCTTCAGATCGCGATGGATCACTCCCGTCCTGTGCGCCCTCTCCAGACCTTCGCAAATCTCCACACCATAGCGAAGCGCCTGCTCCGTCGGCAACGGGCCCTTCACTAACCGGTCCGCCAGCGTCTCCCCTTCGAGAAACTCCATCACCAGATAATCCACGCCGTCCTGATCCCCCACGTCATACAACGTGCAGATGTTGGCGTGATTCAACGACGAAATCGCCCGCGCCTCGCGATCAAACCTCTGCTTCGCCTCCGTATTACTCGAAAGATGCGCGGGCAATATCTTGATCGCCACCGTGCGCTCCAACCGCGTGTCCCGCGCGCGATACACCTCTCCCATGCCACCCGCACCCAGCGGCGACTGGATTTCATAAGGTCCGAGTTTTGTTCCTGTAGTCAGGCTCATTTCTTCAACCCCGCCGCCCAGTTCGTCACCAGCGTCAAAGGCGTGATCGAGTTCAAGTCGGTGGGGACCGCCAACACCACCCTGCCATCTGGGGTGATGTAATTCGGAGCGTTGCCGTTGA
>JBDTLH010000201.1:0-4021 GCA_039934875.1 Acidobacteriaceae bacterium
TCTCCGCCAGAAGAAAAACGCGCCAAACCGGTTTCCTGCAGAACGCTGTAACAATTAAGTTGAAGTAGGCGCGCCGCCTTAGAAGAGGCGGTCAACCGCAGCAATCAAATGATCGCCTGCAGTTCCACTCCGTTTTGTGGGCGGATCTCAACTGCTCGCTCAACGCATAGCGGCTTCGCTCGGTGACAGCGTTATTCTCTCCGCGCCCGTGCGTAAGATCGAGACCGATGCGGACGGCGACAGCATCACCGTCACGGCCGACGGGCATACCGTGCACGCCCGTCGGGTGATCGTCGCGATAGCGCCAGCGCTCGCCGCACGAATCCAATATGAGCCTAAGCTGACCACCCCTCGCGCACAGTTCTTACAGCGTTATCCGATGGGTTCGCTCATCAAAGTCGAGGCGGTCTACCATCAGCCGTTCTGGCGGAAGGCAGGGCTTTCAGGTCAGTCCGTTCTCGGACCAGGGCCGGTCCGCAGCACCTTCGACAACACACCGCCCAGCGGCCATCCCGGTATCATCATCGGCTTTGTAGGGGGCAGTCGCTCCCGGCACTGGCCTTTCCTCTCCGAAGCCGAGCGGCGCTCCCAGGCCCTGGCCAACTTCGCCGCAGTCCTGGGAGACGACGAAGCCTTCCATCCCATTGAATACTTTGAGTTCAACTGGCCAGGCGAAGAGTGGTCGCGTGGAGGCCCTGTGGGCTACGCCGGGCCAGGGGTGCTGCACGACTATGCCACCACGTTGCGCGCGCCGGTTGGCCCGATCCATTGGGCGGGCACAGAGACTGCGACCTTCTGGAACGGGTACATGGAAGGTGCAGTACAAGCCGGTGAGCGTGCCGCTCGTGAGGTCATTGATAGCTTGTAACAGGGGGTTTCTCTTTCAGCGTCGGCTCGCACGTAGACCGACGGACAATTCGGAGGGCGGTAACATGAAATCACACTCAAGTAGCGCGCGCATCATGTTGTGCGCAATCGCTAGTGCCGTTGCAATATCCTCTGTCGTTGGATTCGTCGTGTTGGCCGATCAGCCACCAAAGCCAGTTGTGCTGCTCGACCAAGGCTGGAATACCGCGCAGCGACATCTCTACTATTACACATCGCAGGGGGCCTTCTTCATGCCGGCGGCGTGGCTGGAAGCGCTTGAAGCTGCGGAACCTGCTCGCGGGCGCTTCATGGCGCCGGAAAACATGACGCGTATGGGATTCGTCTTCGACAGCGCATCGGATCCGAAGAACCCTTACCATTGGCCCATTGGCTTCGCAATCGACACCGAGAATAAGGACGGTATTCCGCAGGCAGGACCGACCTGCGCCCTCTGCCACAACGGCCAAATTGAATACCGCGGCAAAGCTGTGCGTATCGACGGAGGCCAAGCCAACTTCAATGCCAAGGTATTCACCGAAGCACTATTCCGGGCGGTCATCACCACGGGAAAGGATCCATCGCGGCGCGCTCGGTTCACAAAAGCGGCAGTGCGGCTAGGCTATCCCCAAAACCGCATTAAGACCGATTTCGATGCGCTGTATGACAGAATGTCAGAAAAATGGCAGGAGTTGCCGCTCGATCAAAAAGGGAACACCCCGACGGGCCGCGGCCGGGCGGACGCAGTCAATGGCATAGCCACTGCGATCTTCGTCGGTGCTTTGGGAGAGAAATCGAACAACCGGCCCGCCGATGCGCCGGTTGATTATCCCTACCTTTGGGACATATGGCTGTTCGATTACGTACAATACAATGCATCGGCACGACAGCCGATGGGTCGGGATGTCTCAGAAGCAATGGGGCAGGCTGGCGTCTTGCGGCTGCTGGATCCCACAACCGGCGAGATCTTGCCGGAGGCAGGTCGATGGCACACGACGATCCGGGCGCGCAACCTCTACAAGATCCGGAGCGTGTTGGACTTGCTCAAGCCGCCGCCTTGGCCGGAGGAGGTGCTGGGCAAGATTAATCGCACACAGGCTGCCCAAGGGAAAGCGCTGTTTACGGCAAACTGCGCCTCATGCCATGGTATCAAAATTATTTCTGGAACCACCAATCCCACGGAGTGGCACGTCCCTGTCATTCCGCTGACTAGGATCGGAACCGACCCGACTCATGCAGTGAATTTCGCTTCACTGACCTACAATGTAACCAAGCTGGGCCTGGGAAAGCATACCACTCTCATTGAAGGATTGAACACCGTCGCGTCGGCGGTCAAACGACAAGCCTACCTGAATGCCGGCATTCCGAAGTCGGAATGGGCCGAATACGACGGCTTTGGCCGTAAGGATGACAGCTCGGACGCAATACCGGCTTGCGGCTACCGGGCTCGGCCGATGATCGGAGTATGGGCGAAAGGTCCCTTTCTGCACAATGGCTCGGTACCGACCATTTACGACCTGCTGAGCGATTCACGGCCAGCCTCTTTCGTGTTCGGCAGCCCGGAATACGATCCGCACAAGCTCGGTTTAGTACAGGACGCGGGCACTGGCACGATGGTGCTGGACACGAAGCTGCCGGGCAACAGCAATGCCGGGCATTGGTTCACCAACGATGCATCGCGGCCAGGCAAAATCGGGCGCGCACTCAACGATCAGGAGAAGTTCGCGATCATCGAATATCTAAAGGGGGCCACGGAGGCAGACTATCCGACGGATAAGATAGCAAAGCCCGGACCACAACCATGTGAGGACAATCCCAAATGGCCTAAAAACTGGGCGGCGGCGGCGACAAAATAATGCTCAATACGATCAAACCAGAACCGCTCTACCGAGCGCAAACCCCGCAGCACCCAGGAGCACGTCGAAGCCAACATCAAATTTCTCATTCAGCAGTTGGAGAACGGACATTCGGAGACTCTCGCCGAGTATCTGACCGCGATGGCGCGGTTCCGTAATTACAGCTTCGGCCACATCCTGCTCATCGCCCAACAGAGAGCGCAATCGACTCACGTGGCGGGTATCTACGCCTGGAACCAGTTGAAGCGCAGAGTAAAACGCGGCGAGAGGGGCATTCAGATTCTCGCTCCCATGCTCGGCAAGAAGCGCAAGGATGACGATGACCCCGAAGGCGTCGAGGGAGGGGCAGTGGCTACCGCCGAAGATCGCAAACCTCAAGCCAAGTACCTTGTCGGCTTCCGTCCGGTGTATGTGGTCAAGAACGTATCGACATCCTGAAGCCGCACACTCGACAGAAAAGGATGCTTCTCGGAGAACCATGCCAGGAACCTCGAAGCCTTCCAACAGTGCGAGCGCACCTACAGCGGCGATAGTCCCTGCTTTAGGCGGCCCGCGAGCGCAACCACTTCTTCGCAACATACTCGAAGTAGCTCGCCGTCCTGTCGTACGAACGCGCCCGGGTCGAGAGGAGCAAGCGGGATGGAACCATATCACCTCTTATCTGAGGCTCTGACGAATGGCAAAAGGAACAACCACGGTGCACTGCCGGGGAGTGTCTAATATGTCCTTTATCATGCGTAATAAGGAGGGCCGGTGACGGACTACGAGATCGGGTAGGCGGCCTTGGCGGTGGTGGTGGCGATCCTAGTCGCCCTGGGCGCTTGGCTTGGCTCGCCTCCGATGCAGGCCTGGTGGAGGGGACGCGAGAGGCGCGTGGCCCTGCCCACCGCGGGTAATGGGGGGGAGCAAAGCCTTCCCCTCCTTTTCTCCTGGGGAGCGTAGAGGCAGATCGAGGGACATTGGCTGCTCTCTACACGGCATTGCCGCGTGACCATATCGAAGAGATTGGTAGAACCGACTTCGCCCGCGCGTTTCCTTGGGCGATGATCGAAAGACTCGAGGAATTCAACTGGCGGCTTAGCGTGCCAGAGCAGGAATTTCTCGATTCCGAACTGGAGGCCATGCGCCTGGATTTGAGCAACACAATAAAAAAGTTCATCATTCTAGCCATTCGGAATACCGCTTATGTCGATCCGCGAGCGGATCGAGAATTGCGCAGGGTTCCAGACCAGTACAAGCAGAAGGGCAAATACGCGGAAGAGATCAACAGCGCTGCGGACAGGGTTTATAAGGCTTATCTA
>JBDTLH010000202.1:0-18575 GCA_039934875.1 Acidobacteriaceae bacterium
GCAATGGGGGCGGGCGCAAGCGGCGGCAAGAATTTCTCCGCGGACCAGAAAAAGTATCTCGATTCGCTGGTTAAGGACCTGCAGGCGCACCGCGGCAAAGCGGTGGTGATCGCGGGCGAGTATCAATCGCCCGCATTGCACACTCTGACGGTCCAAATCAATCAGGCCATAGGAGCGATCGGCCAGACTGTTACCTATGGAGACCCGGTCGAGACCGATCCGCAGATGCAGACCGCCGCACTCAAAGAACTAGTAGGCGAGATGAACACCGGCAAGGTGACGATGCTGATGGTGCTGGGCGCCAATCCGGTATATTCCGCGCCGGCGGACTTTCAGATGGTGGGAGCATTCAAGAATTTTCTGGATGCGGGCGGCCTCGGGGTCCATCTCGGAGAGTACAAAGACGAGACCTCGCGCTACTGCCAGTGGCATATTAACCAATCGCACTATCTTGAGAGCTGGGCAGATGCGCGCGCCTGTGATGGCACGGCGTCGATCGTGCAGCCACTGATCGAGCCGCTTTATAACGGCAAGTCTCCGATTGACGTGATCGCCACGCTGGGGGACACCCCGGACACGCGCGCCTACGATTTCGTGCGCCAGTACTGGGCTGCATCGGGGCAATTGAAGGGCGCTAATTTCGAAGCCCAATGGCGCTCCGCGCTGAACAGCGGATTCATCCCGAATACGGCGTCCTCGGCGAAATATATGCCCGCGGGAAAGGCGGCGGTGACGCTTGCTCCGGTCAGCGACGAGATGGAACTGATCTTCCGTCCCGACCCCAGCATCTATGACGGTCGCTTCTCGAACAACGCCTGGCTGCAGGAGATAGCCAAGCCAATTTCGAAGATGAGTTGGGACAACGCGATCCTGGTTGATGTGCGCACCGCCGACTCCAGGAAATGGAAAGAGGGCGACGTCATCGAGATCACCACCAAGGCGGGCAAGATCGAGCTGCCGGTGTTGAAGATGCCGGGTCACCCTCCCAACTCCATGACCGTCTATCTTGGCTTCGGGCGCAGCCATTCGGGGCGGGTCGGCACCGGTGTGGGCAGGGACGCTTATTTGTTGCGCACCAGCGATTCCCCCTGGATAATCACGCCCAGCAGCCTCAAACAGGTCAATCAAAATTACGCCATATGCGTGAGCCGCAGCCACACCTATAAAGATGCCCCCAAACATCCGGGGGTGATGGAGCAGTACGAGAGCCAGGAGGCGATTGATCGCGGCCTGGTGCGCACCGTAGTGCTCGAGGACCTGATCAGAGACCACGGCAAATCGATCCGCGAGGGCTTCGAGGAGCCCTTGCGCAGCGAAACACTCTATCCCAATTACGATTATTCCAAAGAAAACCAGTGGGGGATGACCATCGACGCCACCTCCTGCGTCGGCTGCAACGCCTGCGTCATCGCCTGCCAGTCGGAGAACAATATCGCTACCGTCGGGCGCTTCCAGCAGCAGATTGGTCGCGAGATGCTATGGCTGCGCATCGACACCTACTACACCGGCGACGTCAGCAACCCCCGGGTGTCGTTCCTGCCCATCCCGTGCATGAATTGCGAGAACGCACCCTGCGAACAGGTTTGTCCGGTGGGCGCGACTGTACACTCCCCCGAGGGCCTGAACGTGATGGTCTATAACCGTTGCGTGGGGACGCGTTATTGCTCCAACAACTGCCCCTATAAGGTGCGCCGCTTCAACTTTCTGCTGTATTCGGATTACGATACCCCGTCGCTCAAGCTCAAGAACAACCCGGACGTGACGGTGAGAAGCCGCGGCGTGATGGAGAAATGCACTTACTGTTTGCAACGCATCAGCGCGGCGCGGATCAAGGCGGAAAAAGAAGAGCGCCCGATCAATGACGGCGATGTCGTGACGGCCTGTCAGCAGGCTTGTCCCACCGAGGCGATCAGCTTTGGGAACATCAACGATCCCGAAAGCAAGGTTTCGCATCAGAAGCGCGATATGCGCAACTATTCGATGCTGGCCAGCGTCAACACCCGGCCGCGCACCTCTTATTTAGCGGGCGTGCTGAACCCCAACCCGGAGCTCGGCAACGGGCCGATGCCGCAAGTGGAAGAAGTGGATTTGAGTAAATAGGTATGGCGACCAAGCAAATCATTCCTCAGCCTCCCCCTGTGCCGCTCGAGCCGGCGGTTATCGGCCCCGGGCAGAACTTCGCCTCGGTTACCGAGAAGATCGCCCGTATCGTTCTCACCAAACACACGCCTCTGGGCTGGATATTCGGTTTCCTCATCGCCTTTGGCCTGGCCAACATGCTGATGTCGGTGGCGGGATACCTGTTCTTCAAAGGTGTCGGTATCTGGGGCATCACCATCCCCGTCGGCTGGGGCTTTGCCATCGTTAACTTCGTGTGGTGGATCGGGATCGGCCATGCGGGAACCCTGATCTCCGCGATTTTGTTGCTGCTCAAGCAAAGCTGGCGCACCTCTATCAACCGCTTCGCGGAGGCCATGACGCTGTTCGCCGTCGCCCAGGCCGGCCTGTTTCCCATTCTCCATACGGGTCGCCCGTGGCTCGCTATTTATTGGCTCTTTCCTTATCCCAACACCATGAACATCTGGCCGCAGTTCCGCTCCCCGCTCATCTGGGACGTGTTCGCGGTCTCGACCTACGCCTCGGTTTCACTGATGTTCTGGTTCACCGGACTGATTCCCGACCTGGCGACCTTGCGGGACAACGCCAAAAGCCGGTTTGGCCAGGTCTTTTACGGCCTCCTCGCCATGGGATGGCGCGGCTCCGCGAAACACTGGCACCGCTATGAAACCGCCTACCTGCTGCTGGCCGGCATCTCCACGCCGCTGGTGCTCTCAGTGCACACCGTGGTCAGCTTCGACTTCGCGGTCGCGGTCCTGCCCGGCTGGCACACCACTATTTTCCCCCCTTATTTTGTCGCCGGGGCTATTTATCAGGGCTTCGCGATGGTGCTTACCCTGATGATTCCGCTGCGCGCCGCGTACGGTCTCAAGGGCCTGGTCACCATGCGGCACATCCAGAACATGTCGAAGGTGATGCTGGCGACCGGGTTGATAGTCGCCTACGGCTACTTCATGGAAGCCGTCATGTCGTGGTATTCGGGCGCCAAGTTTGAGTATTTCCAATACATCAACCGCAGCACCGGCCCCATGTGGTGGACGTATGCGCTGTTGATTCTCTGTAACATCGCGACGCCGCAATTGTTATGGTTCCGGCGGGTGCGCGCCAACGTCCCACTGGTCTGGTGCATTGCCATGGTAATTAACGTCGGCATGTGGCTGGAGCGATTTGTCATCGTCGTGGTCAGCCTCACACGCGACTTCATGCCCTCCAGTTGGGGGCGCTACATTGGAACGCGCTATGACTGGGCGACCTTTATCGGCACGCTTGGCTTCTTCGTGCTGCTGATCTTCCTGTTCATCCGCTTCCTGCCGATGATCTCGATCTTCGAGGTGCGGTCGCTTGTTCCCGAGGCCACGCTCGGCCATGACTTTGATGAGGTCACCAGTGAACATACGCCGTAGCCGAAAGCAAGGAGATGTGGGGACAAAACCGTGAACACAGAAGAAGGTAATTACAGATACGGAATTTATGGCCTGCTGGCGGAGTTTGACACTCCGAAGGGCATGGTCCATGCCGCGGAGTGCGCCCACTCAGAGGGCTATCGGCTGATGGATTGCTACTCTCCGTATCCCATTGACGAGGCCGCCGACGCCATCGGCTTCAAGAAGAACCGCGTCTCCCTCTGTACCCTCATCGGCGGCATCCTGGGCGGCTCCGGCGGATACTCGCTGATGTACTGGATCTCCGTCATCGACTACCCGATCAATATCGGCGGGCGCCCCTTCCACTCCTGGCCAGCTTTCATCCCCGTTCTCTTCGAGTGCACCGTCCTCGGCTCCGCCCTGGCGACTCTGGTCGGAATGCTGGCCCTCAATGGATTGCCTTTGCCCTACCATCCGGTCTTCAATGCCCCTAATTTCTCTCGCGCCAGCAAAGACAAGTTCTTCCTCTGCATCGAGGCCAAAGACCCTAAATTCTCGCTTACCGAGAGCCGCACATTCCTAGAGTCGCTGCATGCCACCTCCATCGTGGAGGTGGGAAATTAACCCCCACAGCCAAAATCGTAACTCCATGAGCATGAGCATGAGAATGATTCACTCGAAACGCTCGCTGATGATCTTGTGCCTCACCGCGGTTGCGGCAGTGTTGAGCGGCTGCCGCCAGGACATGCACAATCAACCGAAATATATTCCTCTGCGGCCCAGCGAGTTCTTCTCGAATGGCAGCTCCGCCAGAATGCCCGTCCCGGGCACGGTGGCCCGCGGACACCTCGATGCTGACACCTATTTCTACACCGGCAAGATCAATGGAGTGGATGGCACCCTGCTTCCTTTTACCGCGACCAAGGCCGTTCTCGACCGCGGCGAGGAGCGCTACAACATCTATTGCACCCCCTGCCATTCGCGGGTAGGCGAGGGCAATGGCATGATCGTCCAGCGCGGATATCGCCGCGCCGCCAGCCTGCACGAGGCGCGATTGCTGCAAGCGCCCATCGGGCACTTTTACGATGTGATCTCAAATGGATGGGGCGCCATGCCTGACTATTCGGCGCAGATTGATCCTCCGGACCGCTGGGCCATCGCAGCTTACATACGGGCGCTCCAGTTATCGCAAAATGCCAGCGTCAACGACGTTCCCGCGAATCTGCGCGGCAGCATCAAGACCCGCCAGCAATTGGAGGCGGAGTTCGGCGGCGGCGTCCTGGGGCAGCGCGAACGCTCACCCATGACCACCACCGGTTCGACCAGCGCGGGCACCGGACAAAATACCCACATCGGTCCCATGACCCCGACCATGGGCGGGACCCAAAGCAATACCATCAATCGCGATGTTAATGAACAGGGCGGCGGACAGATGATTCAAAGCGCCCGTCCCCATCCGCAGGGCCAGACCGGCCATGCGCAAGGCGGCGATTATTCAGGCACCGTGGCCCCGCGCAGCGACAAGGGCGTAAGCCGCGGACAGACTTCTCTGCCTCAAGGTAATTGGCAGAGCGGCCCCGCGCAACGCTCGCCGCAAGAAGGACAGGTCAAACCGCAGGGCGACAGCAAGGAACCAAAATAGATGAGCAGCCAAACCCATATCCGTAGTATTCCCGCTGATCTATCGGCGCCGCCCATGGTGGAGATGTGGCGCAGGAACGCGCTTCCGGTCGCCGGGATATTCATCATTGGCTCGATCATCGCCGGGTTTTATGACTTCCCGGTATTTCTGCGCGCCTATTTGACCGGTTACATGCTGTTTCTGGGCATCTCGCTGGGCTCGATGGCGCTGTTGATGGTGCAACATCTGGCGGGAGGAAAATTTGGCATACCCAGCCGCCGGGTGCTGGAAGCGGCCGGGCGCAATGTTCCCATGATGATCGTGCTGTTCCTCCCCATTGCCATTGGCGCGAAATCCATCTATGCGTGGATGGGTCCGCACACGGCGATGGTCGAAGGCGCAATGCATGCCGCGAACTGGAAGCATGTCTGGCTCAACTATCCCTTCTGGCTGGTGCGTGCCGCCATCTGCTTCGCCATCTGGTGGTTCTATGTGAACCGGCTCACCAGGCTGTCTATCGGTCGCGATAACGATAGCCCCAATAATCTGCTTAAATGGCAGGTGCGCCTGGAGAACCTGAGCGGATTCGGTATCGTCGTTTACTCCCTGACCCTGACCTGCGCTTCGGTGGACTGGATCATGTCCCTCGACGTGACCTGGTTTTCGACCATGTACGGCCTCATCTTTCTTTGCGGCGAAGGCATTTCGGCGCTGGCCCTCGGCATCATTGGCATGACCCTGCTCTCGCGCGATGAACCTCTGGCCAGCATCGTGAAGGTGCGCGAACTGCACGACAATGGCAAGCTATTGTTCGCCTTCGTCATGCTATTTGCCTATGTGTCTTTCTCGCAGTTTCTCATCATCTGGTGCGGCAACCTTCCCGAAGAGATCTCCTGGTATAACCAGCGCACCCATGGCGGCTGGGGATACTGGGCGGTAGCGGTGCTCGCCTTCCACTTCTGCCTGCCTTGGCTGGTGCTGCTCTCGCGCGACATCAAGCGCCATGGACGCGCGCTGCGCCGTCTCGCCTATTTCATGATCCTGATGCGCGGAGTGGACATCTACTGGCAGGTCGAGCCTAACTTCAGCCGCAATAGCGCGGGCAAGTGGGTCTCGGTGAACTTCATCGAGAAGGCCCAGTTTGCTCCCCACTGGCACCCGGAATGGCAGTTCCTGGTGGTTCCCGTGGCCATCGGCGCCTGCTGGCTCGTCGGGCTTTGCATGCAGCTCAAGAAATATCCCATGATCCCGGTCAATGATCCGCAACTTTACGAAATTCTAAAACCGGAGCACGCACATGCCTGATTTCAAGCCTAAAGCATCGCCCCATTTTCATGGCTCGAATCCCGGCGGCCTGCCCGTCGGCCATGAGACCAAGGACGTCAATGTAAAGGCGATTCTCGCGTTCCTGGTGACCCTGGTCATCACCGGAGGGCTCGTCTTCGGCATCTGCCTCGGCATCTATAACGCGTTCAACAAATATGTCGCCAAACATGACGGCGAACCTTCTACCTGGACCGCGAACCAGGTGGAGAAGCAGACGCAGACCATGGCCCACTTGCGCAAAGATGGCGCCACCACCAATCAGATCGAGCAATCGGTCTATGAGGCCCACGTGGAGAGCTTCCCGCAACCCCGCTTGCAGACCGACGACACGCGCGACATGCAGATGCTGCGCGATCAAGAAGACTTGCAGCTTGACAATTACATGTGGATTGACCAAAGTGCCGGAAAGGTGGTCATACCCATCGATCGTGCCATCGAACTGACGGCCGAGCGCGGCATCCCTGCAATACCCGCTGCCAAGCCACCCGCCATTCGAGAGCCGCTCAGCCTGGGGGTGACCCGGGTAGCACGCACCAGCAGCCATGATCCCAAGAGATAGCAATAAGCAATAAGCAATTAGCAATAAGCAATGAGCAATGAGCAAAAGACAGCACGGGACCGAGGCCGGAAAAAGCCAGAATCCAGAAGCCAGAAGCTAGAAGCTATTAGGAGTGAAGTGGCAGTAAGCAACACAACTCGGATCATGGTGCGAACCGCCGCCAGCGCAATGAGCGTTGCCTTCGCGGCGATAGCGTTCTCCTTGCCCTCGCCCGCGCAGACGGCGATCGAAAGCCAGCACACCATCGCGGCGGGCACCCCGTCAACCTCGCAGCCGCAGATATTTTCTTCCGTCGGTATCGATCAGCACCTGAATACACAGGTGCCTCTCGATCTAAGATTCAAGGATGAGAACGGCCAACCGGTGAAGCTTGGAGATTACTTCGGCAAGCGTCCGGTCATCCTTACCCTGGTCTATTATCAGTGTCCCATGCTGTGCACCCAGGTCTTGAATGGTCTTACCTCTTCCATGTTGATGCTGAAATTCAACCTGGGCGACCAGTTCGAGATCGTGACCGTCAGCATCGATCCGCGGGAGACCCCGGAGATGGCCAAGGCCAAGAAGGACATGTACATCGGGCGCTATCGCCGCGCCGGAGCTGCATCCGGCTGGCACTTCCTGACTGGCGATCAGGCTGATATCGCCAAGCTCGCCAGCGCGGTCGGCTTCCGTTACGTGTTCGATCCCAAGAGCGATCAGTTTGCCCACGCCAGCGGCATGATGGTGCTCACTCCCGAGGGAAAGATTGCGCAGTACTACTACGGCATCGAATACTCGCCCAAGGACCTGCGTCTGGCCTTGGTGGAAGCCTCGCAGGAGAAGATCGGCAACATCGTGGACGAGGTGACGCTCTATTGCTATCACTACGATCCGACCAGCGGACACTACAACGCCGTCACCATCAACATGGTCCGGGTGGCGGGCGTGATCACAGTCGTACTACTCGGCGGCTTTATCTTCTTTAGCGTGAAGCATGAAGGTAAGGGGAACGCAGCAAGGAACTCTCCCTAGAGCATATGCAATCGGCAGATACATTCAAGTTGTTTCCGGATTCGGCTTCCACGATCTCAGGTTATGTGGACGTTCACTTCATGTTCCTGTGCGCGATCACCGCGTTTTTCTCCCTCTTGGTGGCGTGCCTGGTGGTCTATTTCGGAATCAAATTCCGGGCTGAAGTTCACCCTGTAGCCAAGCAGATCCACGGCTCGATTCCGCTGGAGATCACCTGGACGGCGATCCCCATGGCGATTTCAGTCTTAATCTTTGCCTGGGGCGCGATCCTCTATATGCGCATCTATACTCCCCCCACCAATGCAATGGACATCTACGTCGTCGGCAAGCAGTGGATGTGGAAGGCGGAGCATCCCGGGGGACAGCGCGAGATCAATACCCTCCATGTTCCCATCGGCCGTCCGGTGCGTCTCACCCTGGTCTCTCAGGACGTGATGCACAGCTTTTCTATTCCCGCGTTTCGCATCAAGCGGGAGGCCCTTCCCGGACGCTATACCACCGTCTGGTTCGAGGCCACCGAAACGGGAATGTTCCACCTCTATTGTTCCCAGTATTGCGGCACCAACCATGCATCGATGCTGGGCCGCGTCGTCACCATGTCGCCTGATGAATATCAGAAGTGGCTGGCCACCGATGCCGGAGATTCGCTCGCCGCTGGGGGCGAAAAACTGTTTCAATCCATGGGCTGCAATAGCTGCCATCGCGGCGATTCGGGCGCGCGCGGCCCCAACCTCGCGGGACTCTACGGGACCATGGTGAATTTCAATTCCGGCCCCTCCGTTATCGCCGACGATGCTTACCTGCGCGAATCGATTCTGCAACCCAATGCCAAGATCGTGAACGGCTTTCAACCCCTCATGCCCACCTTCCAGGGCCAGCTCAGTGAAGAGAACCTGATCCAGCTTATCGAATATATTAAGAGTCTGAAAGACACCGCCCATCAGACCCAGACCATCCACAACCAGCAGCAGTTCCCGCCCGTGCTCCAGGGCGGCAATTCCGCAAGCCAACTTCCGGAAACGAAGAAGAAACCATAACCATGAGCAGCATTACGCAACCACTCCCGCAGCAGGAAAAAGCCTTCCGGTGGAAGATGCCGGAAGAGAGCTATCTTACCGATGGATACAGCTTGAAGTCGTGGCTTCTCACCACCGACCACAAGCGCATCGCGATGTTGTATTTGATCTCCATCTCTTTCGCCTTTTTGATAGGCGGCATCTTCGCCATGCTGATCCGGCTGGAGCTGCTCACGCCCGCCGGCGATCTGTTCGAATCCGATACCTACAACCAGTTGTTCAGCGCCCACGGCATCATCATGGTCTTTTTCTTCCTGGTGCCGTCCATCCCCGCTACCATGGGCAACTTTCTGGTACCTCTGATGGTGGGGGCGAGAGATCTCGCATTCCCTAAGATCAATCTGCTCAGTTGGTACCTTTACGTCTTCGGTTTTGCCTTCATGATTACCGCGCTGGTGCTGGGCGGCGTCGATACCGGCTGGACATTTACCGTTCCCCTCTCTACCAGTTACGTGAATACCCACGTAATCTTGGCCGCGATGGCGATCTTCATCGCCGGCTTCTCCTCCATCTTTACCGGACTTAATTTCATCGTCACCATCCATCGCATGCGCGCTCCGGGCATGACCTGGACCCGCCTTCCGCTCTTCCTCTGGTCCAACTACGCCACCGCCCTGATCATGGTTCTTGGCACTCCGGTAGTCGCGATCACCCTGCTGCTGGTCATCCTAGAGCGCACCTTCCACATCGGCGTCTTCGACCCCGCCTACGGCGGTGACCCGCTTCTCTTCCAACACATGTTCTGGTTCTACTCGCACCCCGCCGTCTATATCATGATCCTTCCCGGCATGGGCGTAGTCAGCGAGATCATCCCCTGCTTCAGCCGCAAGCGCCCCTTCGGCTACACCATGATTGCCTACTCCTCGCTGATGATCGCCATGTTCAGCTTCCTGGTCTGGGAACATCACATGTTCATCATGGGCGTGAGCACTTACTCCGCTCTGATATTTTCTTTTGTCAGCTTCCTGGTCGCTATCCCTTCCGCCATCAAGGTCTGGAACTGGACCGCGACCATGTATAAGGGATCCATCCATTGGGACACGCCGATGATTTACGCCATCGGCTTCATCGGCCTCTTCACCATCGGCGGCATGACTGGCGTCATGCTGGCCTCCCTGGGCATGGACATCAGCCTCACCGAAACCTATTTCATCGTCGCCCACTTCCACTACGTCATGGTGGGAGGCATGCTGCTCGCCTACCTCGGCGGCCTGCACTTCTGGTGGCCCAAAATGACCGGCAGAATGTATCCCGAGGCGCCCGCCAAGCTCTCCGCCATTCTCACCTTTGTCGGATTCAACCTGACTTTCTTTCCGCAATTCGTCCTCGGCTGGCTGGGAATGCCCCGCCGCTATCACTCCTATCCGCCCGAATTCCAGGTGCTGAATGTGCTGTCCACCGCCGGAGCATCGGTCCTTGCCGTCTCATTCATTCTGCCCGCGGTCTATCTGCTTTGGTCGCTTAAGTACGGCGCGATTGCGGGGCCGAACCCCTGGGGCGCTGCCGGATTGGAGTGGACGGTGCAGTCTCCGCCCCTCACCCACGACTTCGTAGAAACCCCGGTGGTCACCACCGAAGCCTATGATTACGAAAATATTCCAGAACCTGCTTACGCCAGCCGCTGAAAGAGCAAACGGATTTAGATGCCGATGGACAGCCACACTATGACCGTAGATCACATGCAAGAGGCGGGGCACCCCGCGCTCAAGCCCTACTTCGACGACCTCGCGCAGCAGAGGGACGCCTCCACCTTTGGCATGTGGGTCTTTCTGCTCACCGAGATCATGTTCTTCGGCGGCATGTTCTGCGCCTATCTGATCTTCCGCAACCTCTATCACGACGCGTTCGTCGCCGCCTCCAACACCCTCGACGTGGTGCTCGGCACGATCAATACCGCGGTCCTCATCTGTTCTTCGCTCACCATGGCGATGGCGGTCTGGTCGGCCCACATGGGCCGCCGCTTAATGATCGTCGTCTTTCTCATTGCCACCGTGCTCCTCGGCTTGGTCTTCCTCTCCATCAAGGGCGTCGAATACAAAGAGAAGTGGGATAGCCACCACGTCCCCGGCCTCAACTTCTCGACCGATGCCTTCACCCACCCGGAGAAGTCGCAGGGAGAGGGTGAGCTGGGCCACCCCGCTCTTCCCTCAGATGTGGCGCAGCACACCGTTATCTACTTCGGCCTCTACTTTTGCCTCACCGGCATGCACGCCCTGCACATGATCATCGGTATCGGCATTCTCTGCTTCCTGATCCGCTTCGCCTGGGACGGCCACTACACTGCGGACCACTACACCATGATCGAGAATTTCGGCCTTTACTGGCACTTCGTCGATATCATATGGATTTTCCTGTTCCCGCTGCTCTATTTGATCAGCAGGCACCGATGACCATAAGGAAAAAACCCGGCAGTAGACCCCCGGCTTTAGCCGGGGGGATCGAAGCACTAATAAATCCGGCGCTTTAGCGCCTGAGGTAGAGACAAATTTATGGCGGCACACGTCCATCACGCACCCAATCCCAAAACCTACTTATTGGTCTGGCTCTTCCTCATCATCATGACCGGAGTCACCGCCGCCGTCGCATACATTGACATGCCCGGCCCCCTAAACGCGATCGTGGCTCTCGTCATCGCGGTCATCAAGGCCCTGGCCGTCGCCTTGATCTTCATGCACCTCTGGGTTTCCAGCCGCCTCACTAAACTCACCGCGATCGCCGGCATGTTTTTTCTCGGCATCATGCTCACCCTGGTAAGCATCGACTACATCTCCCGCTCCTGGATTGCGCCTTCCATCTTCACTTACTTCCGGCATTAGATTAGCTGCGGAAGACTCGCTCGAATTCCATGCCGGGAGTTGATCCCGCTGGGTCAAAGGTGATGCGAAAGTGCTCGAAGAAGCCACGACGGCCGAGCAGTCCAGAGATGGGCAGGTGCTCCATAAAACAAGCATCGATGTTGATGACGTATGGCCCGAAATGAAGGTTTACCGCATGAATGAACACCTGCTCGGACCCGCCAACGCCGCGTCGGCGCTCGGTTCGCGCCTCTAATAAGTCGATTCCAAGGTCGCGCGCAGTGCTCGTGGGGAACACGCAGTCGTCCGCGCCCGAATCAACTAATGCCTCGAAAGACCTTTTGAAGAGTACTGGTCCATGACTTAGCCCAATCGAGACAAGCGGAACTGGAAGCTTGGTCCCGCTCGAAGTCGGAATTTGCTGATACGGGACGCGAATCACAGAATCATCGGAATCCATTCTTCCGGCGTCTTGAGAATGACTGAGTCTTCATCGCCGAGTTCGTCGAGCCGGTGCGAGACCTCGCCGAAGCTCTTGCCGACTGCCACCAGGCGTGATCCATCCTGAGAAATCGCGATCCAGGAGTCCATTGGGGCTTTCCGCAGCGTTCGCACTCGTGCTTCCTGATCCATGAAGTAACAATAACTCGGATTTCGAGCGAAAGGCAAACCACAATCGTTTTGACTGCGCCATAGACCTGTGACTGCGCCGGCGCTCCGGTTCCAACTCTCCTCTTCTTCATCTATGCCCGCACATGCTAACATCGCGCCGTTGCACTATTTTCTGTGTGAAGAGCCCCGGGAGGCCCTGTTTGGCACAACTCATTTCTAAACTACCACTGCAAGACGAAGCACCGGCGAAATTCCAGCCCTATGTTCCCGCCTCAGACCTGCGGCCAGAGTTTACGGTGCGCGCCGTATTGCTTGGCGGCCTGTTCGGCATCCTCTTCGGCGCGGTGACGGTCTATGTCGGATTGCGCGCTGGATTAACCGTCTCAGCATCAATCCCGATTGCGGTGCTTTCGATCTCTCTGCTGCGGGCGCTGGGCAAAGCGACCATTCTCGAAAACAACATCGTGCAGACCACCGGATCGGCGGGCGAGTCGGTGGCCGGCGGAGTGATCTTCACCCTTCCCGCGCTCATCTTTCTCGGCTTTCCCCTGGAATACTCGCGCATCTTTCTGCTGGCGCTCATCGGCGGCTGGCTCGGCGTCTTCTTCATGATCCCCCTGCGGCGGCAGTTGATCGTGAAGGAGCACGAGAACCTGCTCTATCCCGAAGGCACAGCCTGCGCCGACGTGCTCATCGCCGGAGACAAGGGCGGCAGCTTCGCCTCGCGGGTCTTCGCCGGTCTCGGCATTGGCGCTCTCTATACCGCGTTTCAAAATGAAAATATCTTCGGCATGTGGCCCAGCACTCCCGATTATCAACCAAGCTGGTTTAAGGGCAGCGCCATCCGGGCGAACACCACCTCGGAGTATCTCGGCGTCGGATATATCATCGGACCGCGCATTGCCGGAGTGATTTTCTCAGGCGGTGTATTCGCCTGGCTGGTGGTGATGCCGGCGATTCATTTCTTCGGCGGCGCCAGCGTGATCTATCCCGGAACAGTACCCATTGATCAGATGTCGCCCAGCATGTTGTGGGGCACCTATATCCGCCCCATGGGCGCGGGCGCGGTGGCGGCAGCGGGAGTGATTACGCTGGCCAAGACCATTCCCACCATTGTCGGCGCGCTCCAGGCAGGCTTCGCCGATCTGAAGAAGGGTGCAGCCGCAGCCGCGGGCACCCGCCGCACCGACGATGACATGAGCCTGAAGTTCGCGCTCGCGGGTACGGCGGTGCTGCTGGTGGGCATGGTTCTGTTTCTGTTCTTCAAGCCGATCCCCGGCGCGCACACCGGATGGATCGCGAATGTGCTCTCCGCCGTGTTCGTCGTGGTCTTTGGATTTCTCTTCGTCACCGTCTCCTCGCGTATCACCGGACTGATCGGGAGCTCGTCCAACCCCATCTCCGGCATGGCGATCGCGACCATGATGGCGGTCGCGGTAATGTTTTTGATCGCGGGAAAATCCACCATGGGCTATAGCGCGCTGGTGATTGCGATCGGCGGCGTGGTCTGCATTGCCGCCGCCAACGCCGGCAACACCTCACAAGACCTAAAGGCCGGATACCTGGTGGGCGCTACCCCGCGCAATCAGCAGAAGGCCCTGCTGGTCGGCGTGCTCGTCTCAGTCGTCGCCATTGGCGTGACCCTGAACCTGATGAATCGCGGACTCGAAACCATCATCCCGGTGAAGGCAATCCCGCTGAACCTCTCAGCGCTACCCGACGGGGTGCGCGTGATCAGCGATGAGGAGAACCCGCTGCTGGGCCGCAAAGGAGGCTTGCAGATAGTCAATGAGAAGGACCAGCCGCTGCGCACCGTAAACGCCAAAGACTACAAGCTGATCTCCGCGCTGGGATCGTCGGTGATTCCCAACGGGCAATACCTCTATAATCCGCAAACCAGCCAGATTGAAATTCAATGGCAGCAGGGAATTGGCAGCGCCAAAGCCGCGGCGCCGCAAGCCAACCTAATGGCTACGGTAGTGAATGGCATCCTTACCCATCGCCTGCCCTGGAACCTGGTGCTGATTGGGGTCTTTATCGTGATCGGCGTGGAGTTGCTGGGCATTCGTTCGCTGTCGTTCGCAGTGGGCTTCTATCTCTCGATTGCGACCACGCTGGCGATCTTTGCCGGAGGGGTAGTGCGATGGCTGGTGGAAGTCTCAGCCAGGCGTAAGGGTGGAACGGCGGATGAGAGCGAAGTCTCCCCGGGATCATTGTTTGCCAGCGGCTTGATTGCCGCTGGCGGCATCGTCGGGCTGATTGGCATTGGCATCAAGCTGGCGGAATCGGCCCACTATCTCAGCCCCGGCGCAATTGCCTTCGGGCAGCGCCTGCCCACCGCGAACATGAACTGGCTGGGTGTGTTGATGTTCGCCGCGCTGGCCTATGCGCTATATCACTTTGCACGCAAACCCATCGACAAGTAGCGTTCAAAAATCAGCACTCATTGCACGCGAATGTTCGGCGGGGACGCCGACCCTCCAGACGCACCTTGTTCAGAGTTTCCCTATATTTAATGTCTGGTAACTGGTAACTGGCAACTGGTAGCTGGTAGCTGATAGCTGGTAGCTGACCGCCTCACGATGCTTCCATAAAAGTCACGCAGACGCCGTTTGGATCAATCGCTCCGAACTCTCTCGTGCCCCACGGCTTGCTCTGCAATGGGCCATTGGGATGTACCTTCCCGCCCCGCTGCTGATACTCCGCGTAAAGGGCGTCAATACCTTTTACCGATAGTCGCACCATCGTCTGATCCCCGACTCTTCTGGCGAGGGCCTGATCGTCCATCCCCGCGATGTGCAGGTAGGCCTCGCCCCGGTTTATTCCGGCATAGGTCGGCGGGGTAGCGTCGCGGAAGGTCTCCTCGAAGCCGCAGACCTCGATCCACCACTTCAGCGACTCTGCTGTATTGGCGGCGGGAAGAACGGGAATCGCTCCCTTGATGACGATGTTCGGTTCCATTCAGGAATAATAGCCCCAACCGACCAGGCAATACGTCAAGTTTTCAGTAGAAAAGGGACGGGCAGGATGCCCGTCCCCACCACCGGCAGGATGCCGGCGCAACATGCTAATTGCTAATTGCTAATTGCTGACTGCTGACTGCTACTCCTGCGCGGCCACAATCCGCATTCCGTAGAACGAGCGATAGACGAAGAAGAAGGAGATCAGGAAGAAAATCAACGCCAGCCAGTGCGTCAGTGCAGCCCCTTGCGTCCGCGTCAAGTCCACTGCCAGCTCTACCGCCAGCAGGCCGAAGAGCGTCGTGAACTTGATCACTGGGTTGAGGGCGACGGAAGACGTGTCCTTGAAGGGATCGCCCACCGTATCACCAATGACGGTAGCATCGTGCAGCGGGGTGCCCTTGGCTTTGAGTTCCGTTTCAACGATCTTCTTGGCGTTGTCCCAGGCTCCGCCGGCGTCTGCCATAAAGATTGCCTGATAAAGCCCGAAGATCGCGATCGAAATCAAGTACCCGATAAAGAAATACGGCTCGATGAACGCAAAGCAGAGCGCCGAGAAGAAGACGACCAGAAAGATATTGAGCATGCCCTTCTGCGCGTACTTGGTGCAGATCTCAACCACCTTCTTCGAGTCTTCGACCGACGCCTTTTCCACGCCTTCAAGTTTGATGTTGGCCTTGATGAACTCGACCGCGCGATAAGCCCCGGTGGTGACCGCCTGCATCGAAGCGCCGGTGAACCAGTAGATGATCGCGCCGCCGGTTACCAGTCCGAGGAAGAAGGGCGCGTGCAGCAGAGAGAGAAACTCTTTATTGACGGTAAGGCCCTCGGTGAGCGCCATGATGATCGAGAAGATCATCGTGGTCGCGCCCACCACAGCGGTTCCGATCAGCACCGGTTTCGCCGTGGCCTTGAAGGTGTTGCCAGCACCGTCGTTCTCTTCGAGCATGTCCTTGGCGCGCCCGAACTGTGCCGCGAAGCCAAAATCCCGCTGGATCTCCCCTTCGATATTGGGGATCCCTTCGATCAGCGAAAGCTCATATACCGATTGCGCGTTGTCGGTAACCGGCCCATAAGAATCGACGGCGATGGTCACCGGGCCCATGCCGAGGAAGCCGAAGGCGATGAGTCCGAAGGCGAAGACCGCAGGCGCGAGCATGATGCCTTCGAGTCCCTTGGTGCTGACGTAATAGCCGACCGCCATCAGCGCCACCATGGCGCCGCCGATGTAATAGCAGGAGAAATTTCCTGCCGCCAGGCCGGAGAGGATGTTGAGCGATGCTCCACCCTCGCGCGACGAGGTCACGATCTCCTTCACGTGCCGCGAGTCCACCGAGGTGAAGACTTTGACCAGTTCGGGGATCACCGCTCCCGCCAGTGTCCCGCACGAAATAATCAGCGACAGCTTCCACCACAGCGAATTATTACCGTAAAGGCTGGGGACAATAAAGTAGGAGACCACAAAAGTCAGAATGATGGAGATGATCGAGGTGAGCCACACCAGCGAAGTCAGCGGCGACTCGAAATTCATGTGGTCGGATTTCGAGTATCTCGCCCGCGCGACTGCCTCATTGAGGAAGTAGGCGAAGGAGCTGGAGACCAGCATCATGATGCGCATCACGAAGATCCACACCAGCAGTTGCACCTGGATGGTTTGCGCCGCGGCATGGGCAGAGGTCAGTTGGGCTGCGGTTGCGGTCGCGGCCGTGACCCCCGGGGGGAGGAAGGGCGCCGAAGTCACGCCCAGCAGAATAAAAGTAATGAGCGCCACTCCGGTGACGCCGTAGGTTTCAAATCCATCGGCGGAGGGGCCCACGGAGTCGCCCGCGTTGTCTCCGGTGCAGTCGGCGATGACGCCGGGGTTGCGGGCGTCATCCTCTTTGATCTTGAAGACGATCTTCATCAGGTCGGAGCCGATATCGGCGATCTTGGTGAAGATACCTCCGGCAATACGCAGCGCGGCCGCGCCGAGCGATTCGCCGATGGCGAAGCCGATAAAGCACGAGCCCGCAAAGCTGCCCGGAATGAACAGCAGAATGCAGAGCATGATCAGCAGCTCAACCGAGATCAGCAACATGCCGATGCTCATGCCCGCCTTCAGCGGAATTGCATAAATGTTATAGGGCTTGCCGCGCAGGCTGGCGAAGGCGGTGCGCGAATTCGCAAAGGTGTTGACCCGAATGCCGAACCATGCGACTCCGTAGCTGCCCGCGATACCCACCAGCGAAAACAGCAGGATGATGATCACCCGCACCGCCGGCAGATGTTGCAGCACGCCGAAGTACAAAATGATGACGACGGCGATGAACGCCTCCAGCAGCAAAATGAACTTGCCCTGGGTGGTCAGATACGTTTTACAAGTCTCATAAATCAGCTCGGAGATTTCCAGCATCGATTTATGTACCGCCATGCGCTTGAGCTGCATGTAGATCACCAGGCCGAAGCACAGTCCGCCGAGGCAGAAGAGCAGGCCCCACAGCAACAGTTGGTGGCCGTCCATGCCCAGGAACTGGACCGAAGAGAGGTCGGGAAGCTGGAGGTTGGCTTCGCCTCCGGCGGCTTCGTGCGGATTGCCGATCTTTCCGGTCTGGTCCATCGCCGCGGTCTGGGCGAAGGAGTGGATGGAGAGCGACGACACCAGCATCAGGCAGGTGAGCGCAATCATAAGCGGACGGCGCATGCGTGCGAGCATGCGCGTAAGCTCCGCAACGCGCGGGATGAGCATAGAAATTCCTCCGAGAGGTGAACAGGGTTGAGATCGATTAAGCAATGACTTTTAAGGGTTCCTGTCCATCATGCGCCGGAAACACTGGCCCAGAACTCGCGCTTCCACCTATTGATTGCTACAGAAGCTTGGCCGCGTGTCCAACGTGAAGCTGAAGGGACCATTGTCTCCCCCCGAATGGGAGAGGCAGATGGAACTCCCTTTATAACACTCTGGTCAAGGGCGGGTAAAGGAAGTACCGGGTCTATCTCAAGTCCGTCGTTCACCTTAGAAGCGGTCTAAGTCTCTAAGAGCTGGCTGTTGCGAGCAAAAAATGCATGGTTTTCACCGCTTTTCGATTGTGATTTTGTGCGTTTTTCATATCATTTTGACGTCTTTTTCACCCCCTTTCCCGGACCCTAGAAGAGC
>JBDTLH010000203.1:0-10750 GCA_039934875.1 Acidobacteriaceae bacterium
CTCCGCCGCCGCGCGGTTGAGCGTGGTCATGGAGTTCGTCGCAGCATCTATCCACCCCTGTTCGGCTTTGCCCTTCTTGATTGCCGTGGAGATCACTCCGGTGCCCAGCGCCTTGGTGAAGAGCAACACATCCCCCGGCTTCGCGCCGCCATTGGCCAGCACCCGCTCTGGATGCACCGTGCCGGTAACCGCATACCCGAACTTCATCTCATCGTCGCGTATGCTGTGGCCGCCGATCACCGTACAGCCCGCCTCGATCATTTTGGAGAGGCCGCCCGCCAGCACCCGCTCCAATACCTCCAAATCTTCGCCATCGGGGAAGCACACGATCGCCAGCGCACTCATGGGCCGCCCTCCCATGGCATAGACATCGCTCAGCGCATTGACTGCGGCAATTTGTCCGAAAATATGAGGATCGTCAACAATGGGAGTGAAAAAATCGACCGTCTGCACCAGAGCAAGCTCCACCGAGAGCTTATATACGCCGGCATCGTCGGCGTTTTCAAAGCCAATCAGAACATTCGGGTCGTGTTGCCGGGCTAATCTCCCAAGCACCGAGTCCAGCGCCGCCGGACTTAGTTTGGAAGCTCAACCCGCCGCCTTCACCCGTTCCGTCAGCCGCGCCTTCTGCTGTTCGCTCACCCCGCCATTGTAGCCGTCAGCCCTGATGATGCTCGGCGATCTTCTTCATGGCAATTGCCATGGCCGCCGCGCCCAAGGTCTTCACCAGCGTGGGATGCTCCGCATAGACCTGGCTTACCTTGTCGATAATCGACGGGTCCGCCTGATGCACATGCTCGGCCAGCGCCTGCACCTGCTGCGGATCTACCTTTGCCGCCTGCTCCGGCGTGACGCTGGTTTGTCCGCTCTGCAACAGCGAAGCCAGCGCGGGACTGCTGCCGCCCAGCTTGGATAATAGCGACGGTCCGGCCGCCGATAGCAGCGTGGTCAGCATGGTCGCCTTCTGCGCGCCATCGCCGTTGGAGAAGAGCTGCGACGCCATCTGCGAGAAGGGCGGAGTATTGCCTGAACAAAAGGCCTCCGCCAATCCGCTCGCCACCGACGAACTGGGCACCGCCTTGGCTACCTGCTCGAATTGCGCGCCGGTCTCTTCGGCATTGCCCGGATTGGTGTTGGCGTTAGCGCCGGAAAACTTATTCAGAATGTCCCCGATACCGGATAGAAATCCCATGTCTCATCTCCCATTTGCTTGAGCGTTCACTACCGCAAAATCTTACTCCGCATTGCGTTAGCAGTCGAAATCAGCTACTCCGGTAAAGCTGCGGTCAATTGTTTCCTCGAATCTGTTTACATCTGCTACGATCCCGACAGCTAATTCGAGGCTTCCGCAAACTCCGGTGCGTGGACTCGGCATAAACCCGAGGCCATGTTGGCGAGATTCTTGACGGTGGTGCGGTTCGCGTCGGGCAGATCGGGAAAGAAATCGCTGAGGGGAGCGCGAAGCTCCACTCGTCCCCATTCGGCCAGCTCCATCTGCGTGGTGCTCCTGTATGTGAACGCCATGGCGCCGTTGCGAAAGGTGCATCTCGGGAGTGGCTTAAAGAGTTTTAATTACAGGCACTGTTTTTGAAGTTGAAGCACCGCGAAGCTCCGAACTCAGGATCAAGGCTTCGGAATGGTGTTCGGCGCCAATGCGTTCACCAGCGAAATAAAGACTTCGGGGCTGCTATTGGCGTAGTCGCCCTTCTCGTTGAAGGCCTCAGGTTTGTAGGTGGTCACGACGCTCACGGTGAGTTTCTTCGCTGGCAGATAGCCCACGCTCGCGCCCGAGCCTGCGAAATTTTTGGTTTGCGTGATCCAGGGGCCGACGTTCACAACGCCCAAGCCGTAGTTGAATGCCACGGTATTGCGGCGGCACACGGGACACTTGGGGTCGGGGTGGCCGAAGCCGACGAGGTTGGGGCCTACCTGCGCCTGATACGACTTTTTGGAGAGGAGCTTGCCGGTGCCGACCGCCTCCATGGACTTGCTCATGTCCGTGATGTCGGTAACCTGGACGGCCCCTTCGGCGGTGGTCCAGGAGGGGTTCCAGAAGGTGGATTCCTCATAGAAACCCACCTCAGGCGGAACGTGGAGGTCCGCACGCCGCTCGGAGCTGAATGCGTGCAACACCGGTTGCGGAATCTCCGGCGTGGAGAAGCTGTGGGTCTGCTTCAGGCCCATGGGATCAAAGATGTATTCGTCCATTCCCTTGGCCAGCGGCATCTGGGTGATCTTCTCGAGCACCCGGCCGAGAATGACATAGTTGGTGTGCGAGTAGCCCCAGTTTTCGCCCGGCTCAAACATCATCGGCTTGGTGATCCCAATATGGATCAGCTCCTCCGAGCTCCACTGGCGGAAAGGATGGAGAACGGTGCCCACCAGCAGCTCCGGTGTGTAAACATAGTCGGCATAACCCGAGGTCATGTTGGCGAGGTTCTTGAGGGTGATGTGGCTCGCGTCGGGCAGATCGGGAAAGAAGTCGCTGAGATGAGCGCCCAGTTCCACTCGGCCCCGATCGACCAGCTCCATCAGCATGGTGCTCATGTAAGTGAACGCCATGGCGCCGTTGCGAAAGTGCATCGCGGGAGTGGCGGGCACACCTGTCATCGATTCGCCAAACGCCGCCGTGTACACATTGTCGCCTCCGCTTCGCACCTGCACGATGAGCGACTTCAGGTGATACTGCTTCATGGCATCGCGCGCGATCTTCTCGAGTTGCGGGTTCTGCTGTTGCTGATCGGAGGCCGTTGCCTGCGCGACGGCGCCGAAGCACGAGCTCAGTGCCACGGACGCGACCGCGAGCGTTCTAAGCAGTCGAGTCGCCCATGTCCAGTGAGGCGTGGCGGCTTTGGTATCGATAAATTGCATGGCGGCTCCTACACCAAGAAACATACGCCTAATTGGTTTTATTGCGGGCCTTTGTCTTCTGAAGGCCAAGAACCCGCGCCTGGCCGCGGCATACTCTCCGGCTTCAACGACTGCTTTAGCGCCTTGAGTTGTTCCGCTGATAACGCAACGCTTACCTTTTGAACATCCGGCATACTCGCTCAGTAGCATAACTTACTACTCTTGCCGAAGGACGAATCGGCTCGAAAACTAACCTCGTGCGCCGGACCGCACCGCGGCAGGTTTCCTGCGCGGCACAACCGCCGCCACTGGCTTGCGTTTCATGCCTATGGAGCTTTGCTCTTCCATCCATTGGTCGAGCTTCGATTTTTTGAAGCGCCAGCGGTTCCCTAGCTTGAACGCGGGTATCCGCTCCTCCGACGCATATTTATAGAGCGTGTCCGGGCTGACGCCCAGATACGCCGATGCTTGCCGGATATTCATCACCTCTCGTGCCTCTACCATGGGCTGCAACCTCGCTTTCTTGCGATCTGTTTCCGCTTCAGGACTGTTTCTTAGCAGAGCATTCCGTTTGCTTACCTGTTTCTCATGAAATGAGCAGGTGTGTGCGTGTTATACCGCAACTATGCGCGGTACTCAAGGCAGAGTTGCACGACCGTGCTTTCGTCGACACGGGTTAGCAGGCCGAAAAGCGCGTCCGACGCGCCCGCTGGTGTCGTTGAAGTTGCAGAACACAATCCGTTGCGGTGTTGATGCACAAGGAACGCTGCTGAATACCGAATTCCATTTCAATCGCAATCTCCCGAGTGCCGCCCTCCTCCCATATCTCTATTCTCACTTCATAAGGAGCAGTTATGCATAAAGCCATAGAGCCCCCCATCCTGTATTTCGGGACCCTAGTCGCGATCCTCAGCACACTTAACGAAGACGGCACACCGGAATCGATGTATGCGCGCCGCAGGCCGTCGCTCGTGAACCCGGTTGCTACAGAGCTGGTTTCCGCATGATAACGAAGCGCAGGCCGCCGACATCAAACAGCAAACCGCCATGCTGATTACAAAATTCGCGGCTGCACTTCTGCTGCTTATAGGCTTCGCTTACGCCGCCGATGTATGCCATCCGGAGATCAACGCCCCAACCGATGCGGCGGAGGTCAAGCAGCAACTCGCCGGCATGAAGTCGCTGCTGGCAAATGCGACCGACCGCCAAACCGTCCTCTATATCATCTCGACGGCGCAGGCGCATCTCGGCGACTGGGACGCTGCTTACCGCTCCCTGCAAACCGCCACCTCGGAGCGGCCCTGGTTCGACCCTTCCGGCGAGCCGGCGTTTCAGCCGGTATTGAATTGTCCGAGTGTCCAGACCGCGATCGCGAAGGTGCGCGCCGGGAGTCCGCCGGTGCGCAGCGCGCAACTTTATCTCACGGTGCCGCCCGCCGACCTGTTTCCTGAAGGGATCGCAGTTGATGCTAAAACTGGCGAGTTCTATTTAAGCAGTACGTTCCATCGCAAGATACTCCGCATTGGTCCGGACAAGGCTGTGCATGACTTCATCACTTCGGGCGACCAGGGCACGCTGGAGGTTCTGGGTGTTCGCATGGACCCGCGCGATCACTCGGTTTGGGCGAACAGCGAAGATGAAATGCATGGCAAGTCATGGCTGCATCACTGGGACCACTCGGGGAAGTTGATGGCGCGCTACACGGTGGAAGGCGGCAACCATCTCTTCAACGATTTAGTTATTACGCGCGCGGGAGACGTGTATCTCACTGACAGCGCCGAAAAGGCGTTTTACGAATTACCGAATGGCGCGAATACATTGCAGCGGATCGCTCTGCCCAACGCTTATTATCCCAATGGGATTGCATTGAGCGATGACGAAAAGTATCTTTATGTGTCCGATGCGTTCGATCTTTTTCAAATCGATGTAAGCACGAATGCCATTCGCAGGCTTGCACCGCCGAAAGGCGCGAGCATTGCGGGATTCGATGGTTTGTATTTCTATCGCGGCTCGCTTATCGGAATACAGAACGGAATGGGCACCCCTCGTGTTCTTCAAGTAAAACTTTCAGCTTCAGGCGATAGCGCATTGAGCGTGCGCACACTTGAGTACCGCTCTCCGATGGTTCAACTACCGACCACCGGGGCGATCTACAAAGGACGCTTCTATTTCATCGCCAACAGCCAGATCGATCAGGAGCAGGGTGGGAAAATCAAAGAATCTGCAAAGCTGAAGCCGGTGCACATCGCGGTCATACCTATTCCCTGACCTGGTCTTAGCGCCCGCCTCGCCGCGCATCCAGCAACTGGCGCACGCGCAGTAGGTTGGGGATGCCGCCCTGCATCATGTACGCCAAGGGGGTTGCTCCCGAGAATACGGAATTGCTGTTGGGCAGCCCGATCCAGAGGTCAGCGAGTCGTTGGCTGTAGAGAATATTGAGCGCCTTGAAGATGCCGACCAGCATTGAAATGCGGGTGAGTTTGTCCTGGTCGAGGCGGCGGATACGGCCGCCCTTCCACTGGTAGAAGGCGCCGTTGGAGACTCCGCCTAAGAGTTGTCGGGCGTCTTCGTCGCGCAATTTCCAGCAGTCCACAATACGAAGAAACGCTTTGATTGCGGTAGGGCTGAGGCGCTCCTGCACCGGCTTGCTGGAGAGGTCAACCGGGACCTCTTCGGTGAAGCCAGCGATGATGCCGGGGAGTTCGGCTACAGCCTGCTCGATCAATCGAATAACTCCATTATCGGAGTACTATAACTCCTAAAGTGGAGAGATGCAAATTAGGCTGCTAGCGGCTGGCTACTGGCTGCTGGCTGCTTTGAAAGATGCCAGCTTCCACCTCGTACCTTGACCTTAAAACTCTACTAAGGATTTAAGGTTTGCGTTCACTGCCACGAAGAGTGCGGAATCTTTATGATTTTTGATCGTTTTTGATCACTTTTTTGCCGTTTCTAAGCCCTTTTTTCGATCAGACGGACGGGCCTTAACTCGCCTTACACTCGCTTAAAGCTTTCACCTCCAGCAGCCAGTGACCAGCAGCAGAAGCTATCTGCCATCCACAAACTTGAGGTCGATGCCGCGCTGTTTCATGCCTTCAAGAAATTCTTTGGCCGGGACATCGGTCTCTTGCAGGATGGCGCCGCGTTTCACGATAGTGCCATCCACCAGCATCTGCAGCACTGCGGAGGCGGGCCAGGCAGTGGTGCGCATCATCGAGGTGAGGCGGGTTGCTTTGTCGTAGTGGTCCACCATTTCATAAGCGATCTTGCGTCCGCCAGTCTGGGCTTCGATGCGCATCACGGTCACATCAGGCTGGTTGCCGGCGAACTTTTCGCACATCAGTTCGGAGGTAATCTGGCGAGGCGAAAACTTGTGTCCGCCGAGCTTGCGCTTCTTGCTGGAGAAGAGGCCGAGATCGTAAAGGCCGCGGATAAAGGGGAAATGGTCGGGGTAGCGCAGGGTCTTTTCGAAGCACTCGCCCACTTTGCCGGCGAAGGTCTCCGGCATGGTGGAGGTGCCGCCGGAGGTGTGAAAGCCGATTAGTTCTTCGAAGCCGTCCATGTGGAACGGCTCGGGCTCAGTGAGCGGATCAATGACAGTAAGTTTGCCGTTCCTGAGCACACGTGCGGGTTCGGAATACTCGTTGATGAGCCCCTCAACCGAGAAGACGAGCTGGTAGCGGAAGGGCGGCTTAGGAAGGGCGGGGAGGCCGCCGACATAGAGACGGAGGGCGTCCACGTATGGGGCTTTAAAACGAACCCCGGGAGCACGGCCCGGAGAGGCCTTCGAATCAGCGGTAAGGCGGCGGTAGAGGTCGCCGGCGAGCACGCTGGCCATGCCGGGGGAGAGGCCGCAGTCGGGGGCGAGGGCGATATCGCGCTTCTGGGCCTTATCAGCAAGCGCCAAAGTTTTGCGCACAACGGTGTTGTTGCCGCCCAGGTCGGCGAAGTGGCAGCGTCCCGCGATGGCGGCCTTCGCCAGCCCCAGGTTGCAGAAATAAGGAACGCAGGAGAGTGCGCCTTCGTGCCGGGCAAGCAGCTTCCCGGCGGCTTTCAGGTCAGAGGCGTCGAGTCTGGCAGCGACGATCTTGACGTCTGAATCCGCGGAATCGCGCACCCGCTGGGCAGCACGGTTGGCGAGCTTCTTGTCGAGGTCGGCGATGGTTACCTGGCGGACGCCAGCCGATCTCGCCATGTCATAGGCAGCGCTTGTGCCCATCATTCCCGCGCCAATCACCAGCAGTTTCATACGTTTTTCACTTTAGCACGGTAGCCGAAAGAAAAGATAAACTGCAATTGAGGCGGCGTTCTGGCGGAGCAGGTCATTTGCAAGAGGAATCAACTACCACCCGCGGGCGAAGCGCGGGAGTTCGCGTGCGCGGATGGTCGCATGGTGTGCGTCGCGAACGTAAAGGGTGAGATTACGGCCATGGACAACATCTGCGCCCATCGCGGAGGACCGCTGGGACAGGGGACGATTGAGCATGGAAAGCTGGTGTGTCCGTGGCACGGTTGGGCATTCGATCCGCGGACGGGAGCGGCGGTACACCATGGGGATGCGCGAGTGCAGACCTATCGGATATGGGCGGAGGGTGAGGTCGTGAAGGTTGAGATTTAGGGAAGTTCTGGCCCGGCCAATCCGGAGGTAGTAACCCGCAGTTCGCACATAGGAAGCGCTCAGGATTGGTCCTCATCACCACGCGTTGACCAGGAGCCGTTGGCGAGTTTTCCACAGAGGATAACCTTTTCGACTGGCGCGAATCTGAAAATGCGCATGGGAGATCACCTCTATGCAAGGCCAAAGGTAGTTGCAAGATACTGGAAAATAGAATCCGTTTGCGTTACAGTTTCGTACCACTACTAATTACTGTCGAGCGTGAAGGTGTCCTCAAGCACAGATCATCCTCGCCAGAAGTGGAAACTAAGGAGATATCCAATATGACGAAGTCAATGCGTTCCATCATGATCGGCGCAGCAATGGCAGGGTTCCTGGTCGGGACCACAGCGATCGCGCAGGACAGTCCCTCGCAGGACAGCTCCACCACCACGACCACCCAAACCACCAAGAAATCCAGCAAGCACATGAAAGACAAGCACGCCTGCAAGGGGCAGAACTCGTGCAAGGGCAAGGGCGGCTGCAAGTCGAGCGACAACGGCTGCAAGGGCAAGAACTCCTGCAAGGGCAAGGGCGGCTGCGCGACCGACGGCAGCAAGATGCCTGAGTAGTAAACTGGATGCACAGTCGAGGGCCGGCATGCGAGACCGCTGGCCCTTACTTATTCGAGTTGCGAGCGGGCGGCACCTCAGGAGCTAAAGCCCGGAGGTAGTAGGCAGCTTATCCCCGGCTGAAGGCGGGGGTCTACCTAAACCCATTTGCCTTTCCTCCGGCTGAAGCCGGGGGTTTAGCTTAACCCGTTTAGCGGAGCGTTACCGCGCAGGCGCGCCATAGGTCGGCGGGACTCCGACCGTCCGAAGGAAAAATATGCCGGCAAACCAGTTCAACGGACATACGCACTACGGGGTGGGCATCGGGCTGCGGCTGCCGCATTACCAGCACATCCTTGAGAAGAAGCCGGTAGTGGATTGGTTCGAGATCATTTCAGAGAATTTCATGGTGGATGGAGGGCGTCCACTGGCGATTCTGGACCAGATATTAGAGCAGTACCGAGTGGTGCAGCATGGGGTATCTATGTATTTCGGCTCGACGGAGCCGCCCAACAAGGAACACCTGAAGCGGCTGAAAAATCTGATCAAACGCACCAAAACGCCGTGGCTTACCGACCACCTCTGCTGGGGCAGCGTGGATGGGCGGTACTCGCATGATCTGCTTCCCATGCCCTATACGTTTGAAGCGGTAAAGAAGACCGCGGCGAAGATACGGCAGGTGCGCGATTATCTTGAGGTGCCAATTGCGGTCGAGAATGTGAGCAGTTATGCAGAGTTTCACGTATCGGAGATGACGGAGTGGGAGTTTCTGACTGAGGTAGTGGAGGCGGCGGACTGCGGGATTCTTCTCGATGTGAACAACATTTATGTCTCCTCGCAGAACCATACTTTCGATCCCATGGATTACATAGACAGCGTGCCGCATGAACGGGTGGCGCAGATGCATATAGCGGGACATTCGAAGTTTGAGAAGTACATTCTGGATACCCATGACCACGCGGTAATCGATCCGGTGTGGCAGCTCTATGCGCGGGCAACCGAGTTGTGCGGAGAGACGGCGACGCTGCTCGAGTGGGACGACCGCATTCCTTCGTTCGAGGAAGTGCATAACGAGGCGCTCAAGGCGAAGCAATTTGTGGCCGCGGAGGTGGCGGGATGAGCGTCGCGATAGGGGTCAATACGATGAATTTGGAGCAAATCCAACGTTCGATGTTTCGCGCGATCCAGCAGCCGCTGACTGAGGACGAGCAGATGCGCGCGTCGCCGGTATCGGCGGTCGCGGACGAGATCATACGGCCCAACGACCGGCTAACATCGTTCGAGCGGTTGGAGATTTACAACCGGCAGTATTGGTTTCGCCTGTTGTCGGCGCTGGCGGAGGATTTTCCTGGATTGCAGGCGATTGTGGGAGAGGCGAAGTTTGAGCAGCTTTCGGTTGCTTATCTCTGTGATTGTCCTTCGCAATCGTTTACCCTGCGGGACCTGGGATGGAAGCTGGAGAGCTGGTTGCGGGAGCATCCTCAATTCATAGTGAAGCACGAGCAACTCGCGATGGATGTGGTGAGGCTGGAGTGGGCGGACATCGAGGCCTTCGACGCGGCGGAGTTGCCGAGGCTGGCGGTTGAAGACATTGCTGGTTTAGGGGCTGATCCGCGGCTCCATCTTCAGCCTTACGTTCGTCTGGTCGAGCTGGATTACCCGGCCGATGATTGGCTGTTGAAGGTGAAGGACAGCCAGGACGATGAGACTGACATGGTCAGCAACGCAGTCGAGGAGCGGGTGCATGAAGTCACGCACAAGAAGCGGCCCAGGCTGCCGCATCCGGCGAAGACTTACGTCGCAGTGCATCGCAGCGACGGGTCGGTCTTTTACAAGCGCCTGGAGAAGGAGGCATTCGCGCTGTTGCGGGCGTTGCAGCGAGGCGAACCGCTTTCCGCAGCGATTGAGAATTCGGTTGAATGGAGCGGGTGTTCGGTGGAGCAGGTTACCGGCAAGTTGCATGGATGGTTCGCCAACTGGTCTTCCCTGGGGTGGTTTTGCAAGGGTTGAGAGAGGTTAAACAATGGGCTTCATCGATTCCGCCTATGCGCTATTTCTGCGCATCGCAAATGCACTGCAATCGCCGTTTCTGCTGGCCGTGAGGCTCTACTGGGGATGGCAGTTTGCGCTGACCGGGTGGGGCAAGCTGCACCATCTGGCGAATGTGACGCAGTTTTTCACGTCACTGGGAATCCCCGCGCCGGCGCTCACTGCTTATTTCATATCCGGGCTGGAGTTTGTCGGCGGGATCCTGCTGATTCTTGGCTTGGGGTCGCGAGTGATCGCGCTGCTGCTGTCGGTGGACATGATTGTGGCGTATCTAACGGCGGACAGGGATGCCGTGAAGATGATTTTCGCTAATCCCGACAAGTTCTATGCGGCTGCTCCCTACACGTTCCTGTTTGCGTCGTTGATCGTGTTGATCTTCGGTCCGGGGTTATTTGCGTTGGATACTTTGATTGCGCGGCGGCGCGCGGAAAAGACGCCGGGCACTTCGCGTCGCCAGATCCAACCATCATTGAGATAAAAAAGGCAGAGTACAATTTTGAGCTATGCCCAAGTTCTCTTTTGAAAGCCTTGCGGGGATTGTGCTAACTCTCGTGGTGGTCATATTAGACCAGGCTGGTGTTAAGAATCCCTACGTCCTCTGGGTTTCATTCATCGTCGCACTGGGATTGATCCTGGACAGCGTTAGCGT
>JBDTLH010000204.1:0-10337 GCA_039934875.1 Acidobacteriaceae bacterium
TGCCCGGCTTTGCCACCCTGGACGACAAAGACAAGGCGTATGTGGAGCAGGTGAAGCAAGAGGAAGTGAGCAAGCTGCTGGATCCGAGGTTTGTGGACCAATTGACGCAATTGTCGGCGTCGGCTTATGCGGAACATTTGTCGCCGGAAGACGTCAAATCCATCACGGCATTCTATGCGTCTCCGGCGGGGACGCATTTGCGGGAGACGCTGCCGGAGATCTCGAAGCAGACGATGGAGGCGGCGATGCCGGCGGTGCGGGCGCGAGCGCAGGAGGTGGCAGCGGACCAGCAGAAGAAGCTGGGTGATTATATGAAGCAAAAGTATGGAACGACGGCGCCGAAGCCCGATCCGCTGGCGCCGAAGCAACCGCCGACGCTGGAGCCAGCGCCCAAGTAGAGCAGATGTTCGTTAACAGTTGTTAGTTATCAGTTGTCAGTAGTTGAAAGGAAGTAGAGAGATGTTTGATGGAATCATGCAGCCGATGCACCTGTTGCTGTTGCTTGTGATTGTGCTGATCATCTTCGGCCCGAGCAAGCTGGCGGATCTGGGCAAGAGCCTGGGGCAGGGAATCAAAGGGTTCAAAGAAGCAGTGAAGGACGAAGACAAGAAGGTCTGAAGGGCAGGGGTTGATAGGAGCCAGGGTCCAGGGTACGCCTTGGGCGAGGGCAGGGTTCTCGCATGGGTGAAGGCCGGTTAAGTGCAGGGACAAGGGATTAGGGACGATTCCCCCTAATCCCTTGTCCCTGCTTATTGCAGTACACTGCATCCTGCGGTGGAAGGTAATTCTGGAGGCGGGAGGCGGTATGAAGAAGATGGTGGTGATGTGTATTTTCCTGGCGTCAGGGATGGCAATTGCGCAAACGGCGTCGCGGGAGAAGATCATCGAGATGATGGACGTGATGCATAGTAAGCAGATGATGACCCAGATCCAGGGAATGATGAAGACGCAGATCATGGCATCGGTGCTCGAAGAAGCGAAGGCGAACCCGAAGCAGCAGATCACGCCACAGCAGATGGAGAGTCTGCGGCAATTTATTGACAGTTCAGTCACTTCGAAGATGGATGACGGGATCATCGGTTTAGCGGTCCCCATTTATCAGAAGCACTACACGGATGGGGAGATCAGCGAGATCATTGCGTTTTACAGCACTCCGACCGGACAGAAGATGATTACGGAGGCGCCCCAAATGATGGGTGAGATTTTCGCTGGCATGGCCCCGCTGATGAAGACGATGAAGGAAGATATAGGCAAACAGGCGGAGGAGCGGGCCAAGGCGGGCGCAGCGGCGCAGTAGGCGGGGTTGGTACCGTGGCGTGTTCGAACCGATTGCATAGGTCCTGAGCCGCGGCGGCCCAGGAAGACATTTGCGGAGGACGCGGAGAAAACGCGAGGTCCTTCGCTGCGGTTTAGGATGGCAAGACGATATTTGTCACGTTAGTGTCAGGGCGGCGCAGGGCGGGGGTTTTGATTCCCGCATTACAATGACTGGTTCGCTCTGAATCAATCATGGCAAATAAGAAACCGTTGGTACTGACCATTCTAGATGGCTGGGGCTATGCTCCGGCGTCAAAGTCCAATGCAATTTCACTGGCGCGCAAGCCGAATTACGATCGGCTGCGGCGGGAGTTTCCGAATACGCTGGTCGAGACCAGCGGGCGCGCGGTGGGACTGCCGGCGGGACAGATGGGCAACAGCGAGGTAGGCCATCTGAATATCGGGGCGGGGCGGGTGGTCTATATGGACCAGACCAAGGTTGATGTGCTGCTCGAGAGCGGGGATTTCTTTCGTGATCCGGCGCTGCTGGGAGCGATGGAGCACGGGAAGCCGGGCGGGCGCAAGCTGCATATCCTTGGATTGCTGAGCGATGGCGGGGTGCATTCGAATGACACGCATTTATTCGCGCTGTTGAGGATGGCGAAGCAGAATGGCGTGGAGCGGACGTATGTCCATGCGTTCATGGATGGGCGGGACACGCTGCCGACGAATGGCGCAGGGTATGTGGAGAAGTTGCAACAGAAGATGCGCGAGTATGGGGTGGGGAAAATTGCGAGCGTGAGCGGACGCTACTACGCGATGGACCGCGACCGGAGATGGGCGCGGGAGAAGCTGGCGTCGGATGCGATGGTGCACGGCAAGTCGGAGCAGACGTTCAGCGATACGGTTGAGGGGGTGAAGCAGTCGTACAACAACGGCGTCAGCGACGAATTCATCGTTCCGTTTGTGGTAACGGGCGATGACGGCGGTCCAGTGGCTACGATAGGGGATGAAGATGCGTGCATTTGTTTCAATTTCCGCGCGGACCGGGTGCGGCAGATTACGCGGGTGCTGGCGCGAAATTCGGGGCTGACGAAGCAGGGCGGGCGCGAGTTGGAGGATGCGGAGGCGCTGGATGCGGAGGTGCCGCGCAGTTCGATGCCGCGGCAATTGCATTATGTGTGCATGACGCAGTATGACCAGCGGTTTACGCTGCCGGTGGTGGTGCCTCCGCAATCGATGAGGAATATTCTGGCGAATGTGATGGCGGATGCGGGGGTGCGCAATCTGCGGGTGGTGGAGACGGAGAAGTACGCGCATGTGACGTATTTTTTCAACGGCGGCGTGGAGCAGGCGTTCAGCGGGGAGGAGCGGATACTGGTGCCGTCGCAAAAGGTGGCGACCTATGATCTGGCGCCGGAGATGTCGGCGCAGGGGATCGCGGACACGGTGGTGAAGGCGGTGAAGGACACGGCGTTCGAGGTGATCATTGTGAACTTTGCGAATGCGGACATGGTGGGACATTCAGGGAAGATCGGGCCGACGGTGCAGGGGGTGGAGACGATCGACCGCTGTCTGGGAGAAGTTTATGAGGCGGTGCGGCGGGCCGGCGGCTCAATGATTATTACCGCCGACCATGGGAATGCGGAGCAGATGATTGACAAAGCGAGCGGCGGCCCACAGACCGCGCACACGACGAATCCGGTGCCGCTGATTCTGGTGGGGGAAGAGGCGGGGCTGTACACGCTGCGGCACGATGGGTCATTGCAGGATGTCTCGCCGACGGCGCTGGGGATGTTGCGATTGCAGCAGCCGGGGGAGATGAGCGGGAGCGATTTGCGGGTGTTGCGATAATTTGAGCCGGATGCCAGCATGGAAGTTTCTCTTGAGCGTGGTCTGCTGAATCATCTCCGCGACTGCTTCTTTCTCAGCTCTCGATGGAACCTTCCGGACTGGTCCGGACGCGATGGGCCCCCAATTTGCAGCTCTCTTCGCGTAATCTCATCGGGGCGCTCCCACGATTTGCTTAAACTTATCGCGATATTCACGGCCAAGTTTTACGCTGAGGCCATCGCGAAGAATGAGGACGTGCCCACCCGAGCTGTTGGACAGCATTTCCTCTATGAAATCGATGCGAACGATGGCGGAGCGATGCACGCGGACAAACCTATCTGGATCAAGCTCAGCTTCCAACCGGTTGAGACTGTCCCGGATGATGTGTGACTGCTTGCCGAAATGCAGCCGGACGTAGTTAGAATCCGCCTCGAACCAATTAACTTCCTCGGTCAGCCTGAAGAGCACGCGCCCCCCGGAACGAATGACCAGCCGATCGAGATATTTAGGGTGCGTCTCTTTCAAGAGCGAGAGCAGTTGTGCATTCAATTCGCCGGTCTGTATCTGCCGCAATTGCTGGCGAACGCGATGCAGGGCTGCCTGAAAGCGTTCGCGATTGAACGGCTTCAACAGGTAGTCGAGGGCATTGCTCTCAAAAGCTCGCAAAGCGTAGCGATCGTAGGCGGTAACGAAGAGCACTACAGGCACACGATCGACGCCGACCTTCTGCAGCACTGCGAAGCCGTCCGGCGCAGGCATTTGGACATCCAGAAAAACCAGATCGGGGCGCTTGCCCAGAATCGCCGCCACCGCGGAGCTCCCGGAATCGCATTCGCCAATCACCTCAACGTCGGTTTCCGACTTGAGCAACGAGACGATCCTCTTGCGGGCCAGCTCTTCGTCGTCCACAATGATGGCCCTGATCTTTTCCATTGCCGTCCCCACAACGCTCTGCAAACTGTTGTATAGGAAATCACAGCTTTGCGCTAACCACAATTGCCGACCCCCGCAACGGCTACAGAAATTCATATGCAACAGGAAGCTGATCTTCCAGAAACGGAAGATTGCAGCTTACGCAGCCTGCCCCGGCGAATTTCGCAATGCATCTCGAAATGCAGTGCGCACTCACCTCTAAGTTGTCCGCGCCATCAAGCGGTCGTTCGCTACAATGCGCCTTCTCGCTGAGAAGCGTGGCTTGCGGCTTGCACTCAAGCAGTATGACGCCCGGCTCTATTCAGAGCCGAATCACAGAGGAGGATACATGCAGCCTAAATCGATTTCCCGCATCCTGACGTTTGCCGTGCTTTTGCTCATCGGCACTGCGCTGGCATTTGCCCAGCAGGAGACCGGCACTGTTTCCGGCACCGTCACCGACCCGCAAGGGGCAGTCGTACCCAATGCGCAGATCACGCTCACCAATGTGGGCACGAACCAGACCCGCACCACGACCACCAATGCCAATGGACTGTATTCGTTCAGCAGCTTGCAGCCTACGTCCTATGAGGTCTCCGCTACCTCGCCCGGCTTCGGCAAGTTCAAGCAGCGGGTGGACGTGTTCGTCGGCTCGCGAAGCACGGTGGACGCGAAGCTTTCCGTGCAAGGCAATACCCAGGTCGTGGAAGTGACAGCGGAGGCTGGCGGGCAGGTGGACACGCAGACGCAGACGCTGGGACAAACGGTCACCGCAACGCAGATCGCGCAACTGCCCAGCTTGAACCGCGATCCCTACGATTTCGCGGCCACTGCGGGCAACGTAAGCGAGGGCGACAATGGCGGACGGGGGGTGGGAATCTCGATCAACGGCCAGCGCTCCGCCTCAACCAATATTCTGCTGGATGGAGCGGAGAACGTGGACCTCTTCAACGCCCAGGTAGGACAGCCAGTGCCCCTCGATTCAGTGCAGGAATTCAAGATACTCACGAGCGGCTTCACCGCGGAGTATGGCCGCGCATCGGGCGGAGTAGTGAACGTCGCCACCAAGTCCGGCAGCAATCAGTTCCACGGCTCATTGTATGAATACAACCGGATTTCGGCGCTGGCGTCGCAGACCTATGACACCGACTCCAACAACTTTGTGAACCGTGAGAACGGGCTTCCCCAAATACCCAAGGCGCGGTTCGTAAGAAATCAATTCGGATACGCGCTCGGCGGGCCGATAAAAAAAGATAAATTGTTCTTTTTCTCGAGCACGGAATGGGTGCGGGTGCGGAGCAACGCCAACATCGGCGCTGTGGTATTCGCCCCGGATTTCATTGCAATGGGCGGAGCGAACACGACCGCGTTCTTCAACCAATTCGGCACACTGGCGAAAGGCGTCTCCCTGGTGGGCGCACCCATCACGGCGGGCCAGATCGCTCTGGGAGCAGGCATTCCCAATTTCACCAAGGTACAGACCCTGTCGCCCAACTTCGTGGCCCTGGCCACCGTCAATCCTGGTTTGCCGGTGTTGCAGCAGGTAAGCTACAGCGTTCCCAGCAACTCCGGTGGAGGAGACCCGCAGAACACCTACGACATGGTGCACCGGGTGGACTATAACCTGAGTGACCGGACCAGCATATGGGGGCGGTATGCGCTCTACAGCGAGAACTATCTGACAGGCAGCATCTCCAACAGCCCGTATGCCGGCTACAACACGGGAGAGAACGATTATGACCAGAATGCGTTGATTACCGTCTCCCACATCTTCGGGCCGACGCTGGTGAACCAGACCAAATTGTCTTTCAACCGCTTGAATATTCTTCAGCCGCTGGGAACGCAGCCGGTCTCCCCGACGCTCTATCTTGCGGGCGCCGTTCCTACTATTTTTGGTAAACAGTTCGCGCTGCCCGGTTACGTTCCCTATTCGCAAGGCACCGCCATTCCCTTCGGAGGTCCGCAAAACGTCTATCAAATTGCGGACACCGTGAATTTCACCCATGGCAACCATTCGTTCGTCTTCGGCGGTGAATACATACAGGCGCGCGATAACCGCGTTTTCGGGGCCTATGAAGAAGGCGTTGCCGATCTGGGCAAGAACTACGGCAATTCGCTGGACGCATTATTGGCGGGCACCACCTTCGGTTATCAGGTGGGCATCGATCCGGGCGGCAAATTCCCCTGCGTTACCGACCGCACCACTGGCGCGCTCACCGTCACTCCCGCTTGCACCCTTACGCTGCCTGTGCCGCCACCGAAGTTCAACCGCAACAACCGCTACAACGACGGCGCTCTGTTCGTGCAAGACGCCTGGAAGGCGAACCAGAGATTGACCCTCAATCTAGGCCTGCGCTGGGACTACTTTGGCCCGCAGCACAATGCGAATCCCGCGCTGGACTCGAACTTTTATTACCCTGGCACTCTGAGCCCGGATTCCTTGCGGAACGGGGCGGTGTTCACCGCGCCTAACAGCCCCATAGATGGACTGTGGAAATCCTCCTACAAAAACTTTGGCCCGCGCCTGGGCTTCGCCTATGACGTCACCGGTGACGGAAAGACTTCGGTCCGCGGCGGCTACGGCATCAGCTATGAGCGAAATTTTGGCAACGTGACCTTCAATGTAATCCAAAACCCGCCGAACTATGGCGTAGTGCAGTTGACCAGCACCGCGGGGTTCCCGCTGCCCTTGAACAACCAAGGCCCCTTCGCAGGCGCCGGCAGCAAGGCGCTCGGTCCGGTAACGCTGCGCGGAGTTGACCCTAACATCAAGACCGCGTACGCCCACCAGTACTCGTTTTCTATCGAGCGCGAGGTCGTGCCCAACACCGTGGTCGCGCTGGAGTATTCGGGTTCCCGTGGTCTTCACCAGTATTCCATCACCAACCCTAACCGTTTCTTCAGCGGCATTGCTTACAATAACGATCCCGCGACCGACGTGGCGCTGAGCAGCTTGGAAGCTGGCCGCACCAATAATCAATATGGAAATATAAACTTGCGCGGATCAAACGGCGACAGTTACTACAACGGTCTGAACCTGCGCGCGCAGTCGAGCAACTTCCGCCGCTATGGCTTACAGTTCACCGTGAACTACACCTACTCCCATTCGATTGATGATCTGAGCTCAACTTTCAGCGAGACAAACTCCGGCGGAGCACAGGGCACCCTGGGTTTCCTCGATTATGAGCATCCGGGATTCGATCGCGGCTCGTCGGACTATGACGTGCGCCACCGGGTCGCGTTCAGTGCCGTCTATGAGCCCGCATTTCAACTTTTCAAGGACAAAAAATGGCTCAAGAACGCGATTGGAGGGTTCCAATTCGCGCCGATCTTTACCTTCCGCTCGGGTACCCCGTTCACGCTCTACGATTGCGCGAATGCGTTCGGCATCTGCGCCCGCCAATTGAACGTCGGCGGCGCGGGACACAACATCCCGATCAGCCCCAGCGCCGATCCCAACGCTCCCAATGGCGCGCAACCCAACTCTTTCGATTACTTCCAGCCCGGACCATTCCAGGCGTATTCGGCGATGGTGAATGGGGTTGACCTGGGCACTTCCGATGTACCGTCGTGCATTAACGGCGTCTGTTCCTATCCCAGCAATATGCTGGGACGCAACACCGCCCGTGTCCCCAGTGTCTGGAACATGGATTTGTCAGCGGCCAAGAGCTTCCAACTGACGGAGCGCTTCCAATTGCAGTTCCGGGGTGAGGCTTTTAACCTCTTCAATCACAGCAACAACTACCTGAACTACGGGACGACGGACACAGAAAGCGGAGGGCCGATCACCATCAGCAAGGGAACGAACGCGCTTGGGGAGCGTCGTTTCATCAACCTTGCCATCAAGCTGGTCTTCTGAATCGGTCGATATGGATGCAGGGGCGCGGCGGCGCCCTTTTTTTTTCGGATCCAGGAGCAGGCCACGGGAGGAGTGAGCGTGTACGTCGAAACGCTGGAGGCGGAAATACTGTTGAGTGCTCATCTGTCCGGAGATGGGGTGAAAAAGCTCGAAGAGCTGGAGGTGCGCTTCGCTCTCCCCAGTAGTACGAGGCGCAACCTGTACTGATTTTGTGCTCAGCCGGCCACGGGTGAGTCTTTCATCGCCAACTGCGGGTACTGCAATGCCGGAGCAGCGCTGAAAACGTGGCCGGCATATTGTGTGTGTGAGGTGTGGTATGGAAGCTCGATGCTCACCATCGCGCCACCGCCTGGCGCTCTGCTCAATTTCATAACTTCGGCGCTTCCATAAAGCTGTGCAAGCCGCGCCTGCGTATTGGCGAGGCCCAGTCCGGATTTCAATACACCGGATGCGTCGGCGGGAAATCCCGGACCGTTGTCGATTACTTCCAGGCACAAATGGCCCTCGCCGCTTCCGTTCCTATTGGAACGACGCGCCCGGACCGTCACCCGGCACAATGCAAGCTGCGGCATTGCGCCGTAGGTAACGGCATTCTCTACAATCGGCTGCAACAGCATACTGGGGACCATCGCATCCAGAGTGGAGGAGTCAATATCCAACTCGAAGGTAAGGCGGGAGCGGAGCCGGGTCTGCTGGATTTCCATATAGCAGGCGAGGAAATCTATCTCGGTCTTGAGCGGCGCTTCCTGCCGGCTCAAGTTTTCCAGGCTCATACGCAGCAGGTCAGCCAGCCGCGTCAATACATTGTCCGCCGCTTCGACGTCCTCATGCATCAGGCTCGAAACACAATGCAGTGTATTGAACAGGAAATGAGGGTTCAACTGAATGCGCAAGACCCGGAGCTGCGCTTCCACCAATTCCGCGTGCAGGGTGGCCGTTCTGACCTTCTCCGCTCGATAGCGCGCGTGATAATCGAGGGTGTAATAAACAACAAGAATTACCCAGTAGACGAACACGCTCAAAGGAAAAGTGTCGCTTACTCCGTCCCGGACCCCCGCCCTGATGGGAACGTCCGGCCACAGGATCAGCAGGAATGTGGGGACCTGGACCGCAAAGGTCACCATAGCGAAAAGAAATGAGCACAGCAGATGTATCAATAACTGCTTAGTGCGTTTCAGATGGTCGATGCGAAAGCGCCTAGCTGCCGCGAAGACCAGGGGCGACATGAGGGCCCAACAGCAGAACCGGATTGATTGCCAAAAAAGAGGCTCCGTTACCACGTTCTTCGGGTAATGCGTGACCACGTTCACCGTCGCCATTACGCTCGAAAAAAAGAGCGCGCCCAGCGTGCAAACCGCGAACGCCAGCATCCAGCGCCTACGGTAATTTCCCTGCATTCGGGCCGAAATTGCGTTGTCAACCATGCTGGGCTCTTTCACAGATGGTATCAGGATTGACCTCGGGAAGTGCCGAAACCCTGACGGTCAATCCCAAGAACCAGATCATCAATTAGCCCTTCGCCGCGACTCCGATGGCTGCTGCTCAACAACGGCAACGATACCTACACCCTCGACGGCGACTCGCTGCGGGTGCGCAAGGGCATTACCCAAAAGGCGGCAATGACCGTCTCTACTGACGATGCGCGCATCCTAAGCACGCTGGCCGAATCTAAGCAGGCGAGGGCGAGGAGCAGGGATGAAGTCATTATTCGATTCGTATCCGTTGGGACCGTTGAAGTTAAAGAACCGTATTGTGATGGCGCCGCTGACGCGTTCGCGGGCGGGCGAGGGGGAGACGCCGCGGCCGCTGAATGTGGAGTATTACCAGCAGCGGTCTAGTGCGGGACTGATTATCTCGGAGGCGACGCAGGTCTCGCAACGAGGGCAGGGATATCTGTGGACACCGGGCATCTTTACTGGCGAGCAGGTGGAGGGATGGCGTGAGGTGGTGGGCGCGGTGCATGACGCCGCCGGACTAGTGTATTTGCAGATGTGGCATGTGGGCAGGATCTCGCACACTTCTTTGCAGCCGCACGGGGACGCACCGATCAGCTCGACCAGCGAAGCGGCGGCGGAGGGCAGAACGTTTGTTATTGATGAGAGCGGAAAACCGGCGTATGTACCGCCCAGCAAGCCGCGGATCGCGTCGCTGGATGATCTCAGAGAAGTGATCGGCGAATACCGGCGGGGTGCGGAAAATGCGAAGGGTGCGGGATTTGACGGCGCGGAGATCCATGGCGCGAACGGCTATTTGTTCGACCAGTTTCTCAACTCGGCGGTGAACCAGCGGAAGGATGAATTCGGCAATCAGAACAAGGAGAACCGGGCGCGCCTGTTGTTGCAGGCGTTTGATGCGGTGGCGGGGGTATTTGGCGCGGAGCGGGTGGGTGTGCGTATCGCGCCGTTCGGCAAGTCTAATGGAATGCTGCCGGATGAAAATGCGGAAGAGACGTTTCTTTATGTTGCGGGGGAGTTGA